>CAUZBA010000027.1:0-16725 GCA_963577635.1 Phycisphaerae bacterium | reverse complement strand
CTGGCGGCCTAGCGCGTGACGCGCATCGTCAACCGCTCGCCGTCGCTTGGCCGGACTCAGCAGCTTGGGCTTGCCGCCTCACGCAGGATTGCCTTGTCCAACTCCGCCTCAGCCAGCAGCTTCTTGAACCGAGCGTTCTCACGCTCCAGATCCTTCAGCAGTTTGGCCTGGTCCATCCGCAGACCGTCATACCTCTTTCGCCACCGGCAGTAGGTCTGCTCGGTCACCTCAAGCTTCTTGCAGACCTGCGGGACCTTCAGTCCTCTTGCCAGTTCAACCTCCGCCCCCCTCAGCTTTGGGATGATCTGCTCAGCGCCCTGCCGTTTCTTGGCCACGGTCCTTGCCCTTTCCTGAATGCGTCCATGCCGAATTCACTAACATTCGATATGGACTCGTTTCAGGGGGCAAGGCCAGCGCCACTGTATGAGTACTGGAACTGGTAGGGCCTGGACGTGTCGAACGTCGTCATCCAGGTCGAGGGATAATTCACTTCACTGTACTTGATGGCCCCGGCCATCCCGTAGACGATCGGCGTCCTGGCAACCGCTGGCAGGTAGGCGGTCGGGTGCCGTTGGTTGCCGTAGTTGACGCCGACCCACGCCTGCCCCGAGGGGCAGGCGAACAGCTTGGTAAATTGAAAATCAAGGACACCCGTAGGATCCCTGGCATCTTCGTCGATATACGGCATGATGGTTCGGAACCAACAGCCTTTGCCATTATTGTGAGGGCTCTGCGGATGGAATACCGAGAATTCGTCGTTGTTGTCATCCCCGTACAGGCGAAGCGCCAGCCCGAACTGCTTGTACAGGCCCAGGCAGACGATCGACTGCGCTTCGCCCCGGGCCCGGTCCAGCGCCGGAAGCAGCATCGCGATGATCGAGACGACCACGAGCAGCTCGATCAGCGTGAAGCCGCGGGCCCGAATGCTGAATCGTCGGCCCGCTGGGCAGCTGTTCTTACCCATTCACGATGAATCCCGTGTGCAGCAGGTCACACGGGCCGATCGCGGCTCCAGCGCTCAACCAAGTGGCGAGTCGCGAGGTCCTGCGCCTCATGGAAAGGGGCTCAACGCCACAATGATCTCATAAAATCAGATGTCGTCTCTGAAGTAGTTGTGGAGTTCAAACCCTCCCTGCACGAACTTGCCACGAAAATCGTAATAATCCATGCGTTCCGCGTGGCCGTCTACCAACAATACGGAAGCTATGTCTCGGTGAACGCGAGGGCGCGCGCCGTTGTACTGGTATACTGGGAAATATTGCATAATATTAGCCGCAGTGTCGGGGAACCCGTCGGCGTCGGTGTCTACACCGCTACCGGGATTCCAGTTGTTGTACGTGTACTGGAATCCACCGGTAGTATACGTATCGAAAGTCACGATCCATGTTGAGGGGTAGTTCACTTCTGAGCGCTTGATGGCCCCTAGCCCCGGACCAGGTTGTCCGTAGACGATTGGAGAATTGGCTATAGCAGGTGGGTTTTGACTCAGATCCTTGAAACCGCCGTAGTTGACGCCGAGCCCCGGTAATAAACCCGCGGCATCCTTCTGGCCCGAGGGGCACAGGAACAGCTTTGACTCGTTAAAAGTATTTACGCCGGTCAAATCAACGTTATCTTCATTAATGTATTCCATTATGGTTTCTTGCCAATGGGATCCTGGCTGAGCGCTTGGGAAGCCACTGGCGAACAACGGCAATTCGTCTTCGTTGTTGTCCATGTACAAGAACAGCGATACCCCGAACTGCTTGTGCAGGCTCAGACAGACGATCGACTGCGCTTCACCTCTGGCGCGGTCCAGCGCCGGCAGCAGCATCGCGATGAGCACAGCAATGATCGAGACGACCACGAGCAGCTCAATCAGCGTGAAGGCACTGACCCTTGACACGATTTTATGACTGCTGTTTTTCATGTATCACCTCTGAAAAGTGTTGTGGATCTCAGATGTCATCTCGAAAGTAGGGGTGAGGTCAGGGGACAGAGGGTGGAACACCGGGAATGCGTCGTCGTTGTCGTCCCTGTACAACATGACCGCCACGCCGAAGTTCTTGTGCAGGCCCAGGCAGACGATCGCCTGGGCTTCGCCACGGGCGCGATCCAGCGAAGGCAACAGCATCGCGATGAGCACGGCGATGATCGAGACGACCACCAGCAACTCGGTCAGCGTGAACCCGAGGTTACGCGAAGCGCAACCGCAGGCCAGTGAACCAGAACTGCGATCGTACCTATTCATGTGAATAGTCACCCATTCGTGTTCTGCCCGCCGGAACCCCTGGATCTGACTACTACAAGTGTATTATCGACTCTGGAGCAGTCAATATTCCGCGGATTCGGCCATTCGCCGTCTGGAGGTCCGTAACCGCGTCTGGCTGGCCCCCAGGGCGTATAATCACGGGCCCATGAGGCTGCCACTGAACCCGACACCCTCGCGAATGCTGATCTGGCTGGTCCTGGCTTATCGGGCGATGCTGGCTCCGTGGCTTGGCGGGCACTGCCGATTTCATCCAACGTGCAGTCGATACATGATCGAGTCGATCGAACGCGGCGGTGCCTTGACGGGGACGTGGCGCGGTCTGCGGAGGATCATGCGGTGCCACCCTTGGGGCGGCTTCGGCTACGACCCACCATGACCGGCCCGCCACGTCCCTGGTCGTCAAACACTACCGGTGCGTGACGGTGTGATAGCGCCGATATCGGGCCATGGGTCACTGGGACCACGGCACCCCGCAAGACCAGAACCGTAGAATTCCGAAACCCACATCGGTCGATAATTTCCTGGTCCAACTATCACGCTGCCCCGATTCCCCATGCTGCAGTTGACCCGAGTGACCCATCGCCTGCGACGCCTGGTCACGCGACCGGCGGATGAGCTGACCGGAGCCCAACGATCGCTGCGCTTCGCGGTCAACCTCACGCGTTACTGCGCCGGCCAACTTGCAGGCAACCGCGCCCCTCAGATGGCCGCGGCGCTCACCTACCGCACGCTCTTCAGCCTCGTCCCCATGGCGGTCCTCGCTCTGATGGTCTTTCGCGGGTTCGTCGACATGGAAAGCGCCCAGACGATGCTCAGGGAGACCGCGTACGACTATCTCGGCCTGTCGGCGTTGACGGTGCCCGCCAACCCGGACAGCACCAACGGCGACCCGGCACCGGACTTCGCACTCGCCAGCGTCGCGGGGAAGATCGACGAACTCGTAAGGGGTGCGTGGGAACTCAAACTCGGCAGCATCGGCGTCGTTGGCTTGCTGCTGCTTGTCTGGGCCGCCCTGGCGCTTGTCGTCACCGTCGAACAGTGCTTCAACTTCATCTACAACTGTCCGTCCGGCCGTCCTTGGCACCACCGCGTCACGATCTATTGGGCGGTGATCACGCTCGGGCCGGTTCTTCTTTTCGTCAGCATTTATCTGGCCGGCAATCTCTTTCAGTGGATTGAGGCGCAGGAGCTGCCGCTGCTCGGAACGGTCGTCGGCTGGTTCACGCGCTTCACGGCGCTGGGCGCCAGCTGGCTGCTGCTGTTTGTCATCTATTTCCTGCTGCCGAATACGAGCGTCCACTTGAGACCGGCGCTGATCGGCAGCCTCGTCGCCGCCGCCTTGTGGGAATCCGGCAAGTGGGGTTTCAAACTTTACGTCACTCAGGTGGTGCCCTACTCGGCGTTGTACGGTTCGCTGGCCTTGATTCCGCTGTTCCTGTTCTGGCTCTACATCACCTGGCTCGTCGTGCTCTTCGGTCTTCAGCTCGCGTACACGCTTCAGGCCATGAGCGGACGCAAGTTTGAGATCGACGAAAGGCGCCAGCGCCAACGGGGACTGGCCGATCCGCGCTGGTTGATCAGCATCATGGCGATGATCGGCAAAGCGTTCGCAAGAGGTCATCCGGTCAGCAGCGAGGAAATGTCGAGGCAGATGCTGATACCGGCCCAGGCCGTCGCCCAGATCGGTGAGTTCCTGGAGCAGCAGGGGCTCGTGCACCGCGTGGAAGAAACGAAGAAACATCGCGGCGGCTACAGCCTGGCGGTGGCGCCGGCGGACATTCCCGTGTCCAGGCTGCTGGAACTGGGGCACGCGCTGGCCGATGGATCTGAAACGAACGGCCAGATGCCCGGCGCCGCGATGCTCGAGCAGATGTACGAAGCCCAGCGCGACGCCGCCGGCGACGCCACACTGGCCACGCTGATTGAAAAAACTATACAATTCGATCGGCACTGACGCCCGACCGCCGCCGCCGTGGACTACGCCAGCTTCGTATCCGGAATCGACTTTCGGTTCATCAAACCGGACCGCCCGCGACCGAAGGGATACCGCGGGGTCGCCCTGTGCCTGCGCCGCGCGGGCATCCACCTCGAAGTGCTTAACACGCGACTGCCCAGTGACGAGAAGCAGATCCGCAGGACGCTCGCCCCCCTGTGCAGCGTGCCGCGCATGTCCACGTTCGCGATCGGCGCGATCATCCAGCGCGGCGTGGCCCAGATGCCCGACGGCCAGGTGTTCGTTAACGTGGGCGTGTGGAACGGCTTCACGTTCCTGTCGGGCATGGCGGGCAACGCTGACAAAAAGTGCATCGGCGTCGACCTGTACGGCACCCCCACGTCGGCCGGACCGCGGGCGTCGTTCCTCGCCCGGTTTGAAACGTTTCGCCGCCCGAAACACGTATTCCACCAAGTGGACTACAAAGAGTATTTCGAACGCGTTCATACCGAACCAATCGGCTTCTACGTCTTTGACGGGCCCCACAGCTATCACGACCAGCTCGACGGCCTCAAGATCGCCGAACCGTTTCTGGCCGCGGGCGCCACCATCCTCGTCGACGACACGAACACCGACCGGGCCTACGATGGCACCATGGACTTCGTGAAGCAGAGTTCGCACGAATACCGTGTCCTACTCGATCAAAGAACGCCGAAGGGAGGACATCCCACCTACTGGAACGGTGTGCTGGTGATTCAGAAGGCCGCCGCGAGCGAATAGCGAGCGACGGAATCCCGTCCCCTCCGGAGTTAGAAAACGGAAACTAGAGATTGGAGCAATAGAAATCAAGATTACGGATAGTCACCGACTATTCTTGTCGCCTACTCGGTGTTTGAAATTGGGAAATCGAATTGTCGAGACATGAGAATCAGGTTGACTGTCCCGAATATTCGATTTTCACGAATCTCTGTATTCTCGGGTGCCTATTCCCGCGCATCTTCGCTGAATGGAGGAACACATGGTGCTGTTCATGGTCGCCAATCTCCGAATCATGAGTATGTTGATCTTGTTGTTCGTAGCGACAGGTACGGCGCTTATCACTGGAGTTTCTGCCACGGGCCAGGCATTGGGAAATGAGTCAATCGTTCCACCGCAGATGCTGTTGGTCGTTGCGATGTGCAGTTGTTTTACGAATATTGGGTTGTTCGGAGTCTGGCTGCTAATGGTTATTCGGGCGACTGCTAGTTCGCAGACATTCTGCATACCTCTCAGTTTGGTGGGAGGCATATTCTATCAAGACGCGGATCTCACACTTGCGAAACGATTGCAGGACGCGATCAATAATCATGGGGAGCAGGCGAATGAAGCAGGTGACTGTCCCTAACTTCTAACAAACAACGATAGCGTCAAAAGCAGCGCCTCGGTGTCGTCCGGCTGGCGGCGCAGTAGCGGTATCGATCGTCAGACGGAACCGGCGCCTCGATCAACGACCCTTCGTCGCTTTGTCGCTCCGTCGCTTCCCCTGCGCAATCGGCATCCTCCGGCCCGTACCGAAGGCGCGACCCGTGACCTTCAACCCCGGCGCGGCCTGCTGGCGCTTGTACTCGTTGCGGTCGATCAGAGTCACCACGCGCTGTACCACGTCGATGTCGATGCCGGTCTTCTCGACGATCGACGCCACCGGTTCGGCGAACTCGACATACCGTTCGACGATTTCGTCTAGGTGCTCGTACGGCGGCAGAGAGTCCTGATCGACCTGGTCGGGCCGAAGCTCGGCGCTGGGTGGCTTGGTGATGCTGCCGTCGGGAATCACAGGACCGTCGCCCAGCCGGCGCAGCGGTGATTTGGGAGCGTCGTTGATCCACCGCGCCAAATCCCACACCAGCGTCTTGGGGACGTCGCTCAGCACGGCCAGACCGCCGCACATGTCGCCATAGAGCGTGCAATAGCCCACGGCAAGCTCACTCTTATTGCCGGTCGTCACGAGCAACGACCCGAACTTGTTGGACAGCGCCATGAGAATCACGCCACGGATGCGAGCCTGCACGTTCTCTTCGGTCACGTCGGGACCGCGACCTTCGTAGTGGTCGCGCATCAGGGCCTCGAACGCTTTGTGCGCCGACTCGATCGGGACCGTGCGGAACGAAATGCCCAGGCGGCGCGCCAGTTCCGCGGCATCGTCCCTGGATCCTTGCGAACTGTAGCGTGACGGCATCGACACGCCGCGAACGTTTTCGGCCCCGATCGCCGCCGCGCACACGGCGCAGGTCACCGCCGAATCGATTCCACCCGACAGCCCGATGACGATCGATTTGAATCCGCACTTGCTGCAGTAGTCGCGCAATCCAAGCTCCAGGGCGTGGTAGACCGCCGCGGTGCCGGCCAGAGGCGGCTCGATCCGATTTTCCGCGCCGGGCCGGGCCGTCCCCGTACCGATGGGAAGGTCCACGATCAGAAGATCGGTCTGGAAAGCCTTCGCGTGCGCCATCAATTGACCCGCGGCGTCGACCACGAAGCTGTTCCCGTCGAATATGAGCTCGTCGTTGCCGCCGACCTGATTGCAATAGATGACCGGCATCCGGTGACGTTGTGCCGCCGTGGCGGCGAGCTCAATACGAACCGCGTGTTTGTCGGCGACGAACGGCGAAGCCGAGCAGTTGACCAGCGCCTGGGCGCCGGCTTCGGCAAGCTGCCGCACAGGATCTTCGTGATAGAGCTGCCGGGCAACGACTTGCTTCTGGTTCCAGAGGTCCTCGCAGATCGTCAGCCCGAAAGACACGCCGCCTAACTCGAATGTCCGGGGGCCGGCGCCGGCCGACGCGAAATAGCGCTGCTCGTCGAAGACGTCGTACGTCGGAAGCAGAGTCTTGATATGTCGGTGGGCCACGCGACCGCCGACGCAGAGGGCCGCGGCGTTGTAAAGCGACGGACCGGTCGCCCGGTCGGTGGGACACGGATATCCAATGACCGCGGCGATGTCACGGCATTCGGCGGCGAGGCTGGTCACCGCGTCGCCGCACTGGTCGATGACATCCGGAGCCAGCAGCAGATCCCTCGGTGGATAGCCGATCACCGAGAGCTCGGGAAAGATCACCAGTTGGGCGGACTGTTGCCTTGCGGCGCCGATAGCCTCGCGGATCAGTGCGGTGTTACCCGCCACGTCGCCGATCGTCGGATTGGTCTGTGCCAGAGCGATTCTCATGATTAATTCAAAATTCTACAGCGTCCGCGACTTTGACCGGATCTCGAAGCAGTCGTACCTTGGCTCCTATGTGCGCCGTGAGGGTTGGATGTCTGTGCGCCCGATGGCCGGTGCCGGTCGCCGCGGCGGCGGCGGTCATCGCCCAGAGTGGATGCGAATCGTTCCTGGAAAGCCCGGCGAGCCACACCGGGCATCTTCAGCAGGCACGGCAATTCCTCGATCAAGGCCTGACCGACTCGGCCTGGGCCTCGTTCGGTCTGGCACTGGAAGCGAACCCCAAGCTCGTTGACGCCCATGTCGGCATGGGCTGGATCTATCACGATTGGAACAAAGACGTTCTCGCCCACCGCTCCTTCGAAACCGCCACCGGTCTGGACCCGACGCACTACGAGGCGCATTACGGGCTTGGATTAACCAAACAGGTGCTCGGGTGGGTGCAGGACGCCGTCGCCGTCTATCTTCGGGCGCTGGCACTTCGGCCGTCGAGCTTCGAAGTGAACCACCACCTGGCCGGCGCTTACATCATGCTCGATCGGATCGAAGAGGCGCTGCCCTATGCCGAGATCGCCACCCGATTGAATCCGGATCACCAGGGCGCATGGGCCAATCTGGCTGCGACCTATCGACACACGGGTGACTACGAGAAGGCGGTTAACGCCTACCGCCGAGCCGCGGAGCTGGGCGATCCCGCCGATCCGATTCTTCTGGGCATGGCCGACGCCCACATTCAACTGGGGCGATTCGAACGCGCCGTCGTCGTCCTGCGAAACCAGAACCGCCGCTCACCCAGCGCCACCGCCTACGAACGCCTCGGCTACTGCCAGTTCAAACTGCGTCAGTTCGACGACGCCCTGGCCAGCTTCAGAGCCGCGATGTCGATCGACCAGAAGGACACCGCCGCGCTCAACGGCCTGGGTGCGTGCCTGATGACGTTGCACATCCAATCGAAGGAGAAATTCGAGAGCCAGCGCCACGATGCGCTCAAAGCGTGGCAGCGTAGCATTGCCCTGCGGCCGAACCAGCCAAGGATCGCGACGCTCATCAAACGATACGGGGCAGAGACGAAGAAGCCATCACGCATCACGCACGACCCCGCCGCAATTCGCGACGTTCAACTCACCGCGCCGGCGACGCGAGACTAGTCGCGCGTCACAACTTGTGACTGGCACGGCCTGCCAATTTTCAAGTCACGGCGGCTACCATCGGCAGGTTGACGGTCCGGGCGGCGGCCGCGGCGACGGGTTCGGTCTCGAACAGCTCCAGATCGGCCTTGAGCCATTGCTCGGCGCGGTGGCGGGCGGCTTCCATCTTCGGGTAGCGCACCTCGCGGAAGCCCTTGACGGACTGCGGTGCCGAGAGGACCGCCAACCATCGCTGATAGTGGCGCGGGTCATCACTGGTCAGGTCCATGGCATCCACCAGTTGCTCGTACCAGTCGCGAAACTCCGCCTCGAGTCGGTGGGGAAACAGCAAAGGGCGCAGGACCCGGGCCCGGCTCAACAGCCGGTGCTGCCACTGGTAGGTTTTCATCGCGGGCAAGCGCACCACACGGCCGAACAGGTCGATTTCAGGAATGTTGAAGTGGCGGTAGGTGATCCGGTCGCCGTGGGCCGGGTTGACGCCGAAGCGCCGGCGGTCGCGTTTCATTTTCTCGGGGCTGGTGCAGAGGGCCGCGACGTAAATCTCGTCCTTGATCAGCATCACCTTGGCCAGGTTCCAGACCACGGCCCGCGTGATGCGGTAGTTCTGACGTGGTCCGTCCCGGTCGAACACCTCAACAAGCCGGCGGCAATAGCGCCGAGCGTAGTCGATCCCGCCCCACAGGCAGCAGTCGAAGGCGCGGATCACCACGTCGCGCAGCAACTGGTCGTCAACGCGGTGGCCCTGAGTGGCGCGGAAGGTCTGCTTGAGCAGCACGCGGAACTGCTTGGCCAGGCGCTGCCCGCGCTTGCCGCGGTGGGTGGCTCGGATCACGTTGAGCTTGCGGCGCGTGGCCTGGCGCGCCGATTCGTACTCATGCTTCAACTCGACCACGAACTGGTCGGGGCGGACGACAATCTTGCGGCCGATCTTGAACGCTCGGATGTTGCGCTCGGTCTCGTGCCTCATGACCCTGCGAATGGCCTTCTCGAGTGCGTCGCGCGTCAGCGGCAGGAACCCCTTCTGAAACGCGATCCCGAGCATCATGATATTGGCGTACAACTTCGAGTCGAGCAGGCGTTCACAGAGGTCGCCGACGTTGAAGCCGAAGTGACAGCCGTCGCGCGTGTACTTCTGCAGCGTCTGTTCCAGTTCGGACGGTTCGAAATCATCGCGACCCATCAGCGTCAGAATCGTCGGCGTCTTCGTGGTATTCACCACGGCGCAGGTCATGTCGGGGCTGGCCACGCGGTAGGGATGCTTCGGGTCGATGGCCCGCGTGGCTTCAAGGAGGTCGACACCGAGCAGAAGATCCGCTTTCCCGTAGGGAATCGCCGCGGTCGTGAAGCCGCCGGTCCCGGCCCTTCCCGATCGCTTGGTGCCCGCGGCGGCGTCCTGGTTGTCCTGCATCCGGCTGAAGACGATCTGTGAATAGACGCCGCCATTGCGGATCGCCAGGCCCTTCTTATCCAGGAACTGCACGTGGTAGCCCATCTCGTGCCCGGCGGTACTCAAGATGGCCGTGCACACGCCGATGCCCATGCCCCCGACGCCGGCCAGATAGCAGCGCCAGGTTTCCTGGTCGGCGTGTAGCGGTCGAGGGGCGTCGGGGAGTCCGGCGAGGTTCACGTACTCGTCGGCGGCGCGCTTCGGCTGTTTGCGGATGACGGTGACCTCCTCGAACGCCGGGCACGCATGAATGCGCTCACATGCGCCATCGTTGACGCACGTGCTCATGCTGGTCTGGATCTTGGGGCCGTAATCCGTGTCCTCGATGGTCAGCCCCGGACAGCCCGTCTGCGTGGTGCACTCCAGGCAATACTCGCACACGTCCCCCCCCACGTTCATGAACGTCTTTCGCGGCAGGTAATTCAATGCCCGTTCGGTCTTCAACTCCTCGGCGCGGCGCCGGCGGTGGTAGGTGATGCCGCACTCCTTGTCGGCGATCACGATTTTCACGCCGTCGGCCAGGATCGTCTGCTCCAGCAATTTTCGGTACCGTGGCCGATCCTCCGGGTTGATGCGGACGAGGCGCACATCGCTGGCCAGGCCCTTGGGGATCATGCCGGTGACGATGCGCTCGATGTCCTGTGCGAACGTCGGCCGTCCGGTGAGGTCGTGTTCGTTGCCGGCGTTGCACTGATGCCCGGTCATCGCGGTCGTCTTGTTGTCCAGGATGATGTAGGTGATGTCCTGGCCGTTGTAGATCGAGTGACTGATCGCGGTCTGACCGGAGTGGAAAAAGGTGCCATCACCCATGAAGACAATCTGCTTGTTGTCGATGAAGGGGTCGACACCGCTGCCGGTTCCCCCGCCCAGCCCCATGCCGCTGTAGTTGTGCATCAGCGGCGCGTTGGGCTCGAACATGAGCATCGTGTAGCAGCCCGTGTCGCCGTGGCTAACCAGGTCCACCGGTTTGCTCTTGTGCACGCGCAGCATGTATTCCGGGTCGATCAGGTCGCGCCGCAATTCGAGCAGAACGCCGGAGGAATCCCGGTGCGGGCAGCCGGGGCAGAACGTCGGCGTGCGGTCGGGAATATGCACGCGGAACGTCGCCGTCTTCTTGATGCGGTCTAACTCGGCGCTGAGCCGGCCGTTGGTCAGTTCGGCCGGCAACGTGGGGTGCTGCTTGAGCAGCGGCACCAGCCGCTCGATCACGATCGAGGGGTTAAGACCGCGCGTTTCGGGAATTCCCGGAAGGTCGCGGGGCATCCGCTTTCCGTATACCTCGGTGGACAGCCCTTCGGCCTGCTTCAATGGGTTGAGGATCTCGATGACCTGTCGCTCGACGAAGCTGCGGCGCTCCTCGATGACCACAAGCTGGCGACATTGGCGAGCGAAGTCGATGACGATCTGTTCGTCGACGGGGTAGCTCATGCCGAGCTTGAGAATCGGCAGGCGACCGGCCAGCCCCAACTCCGTCAACGCATGTGCAAGATAGCTGTAGGCCACGCCCGATGCGACGAACCCCATGGGCACGACCTCTCCCTTCTGCGGGGCGTGGAGCGTCCGGTTGATGCCCAGACGACGGGCCTCGGTCTTCAAAGTCTTGAACTGTTCGCCGAGCGCCATTTCGCGGCGCCAGGTGCGCGGCGGCAGCAGGACCGACCGATCAAGGTTGGGCATGATGTCGCGTTCGTAGCTCAGTGCCGTCCTGTTCTTTGTGTTCAGCTTCGGGAAATGATTCGCCGTGCACTCGACGCTGCCGCCGCCGTCGGCGCTGGCGACGGTGACGATGTAGCCGATGAAGATCCGCGCCGCCCGGCCGAGCTCGAACGACAGGCCGACCCAGTCCTTGACCTCCTGCGGGTTGCTCGGCTCGACCACCGGCAGGCGCAGGTGTTCGGCCAGGAAACGCGAGTCGGCGGGAACCTGCGTCGAATCGCTCCAGGGGTCGTCCCCGATCACGATCAGTGCCCCCGAATCGGCCTGTGTCCCTGCCAGGACGCCCAGCGCCAGGGCATCCGCCGCGACGTGCAAACCCACGGACTTCACCGCGACGACGGCCCGGCACCCGGCCATCTGGGCGCCGTTCACCATCGCGATACCGAGGGCCTCGTTGTTGGCGATCTTGGCAACGACGCCGTGCTCGGCCAGAAGCGGACCAATCGATTCCAGCACGTCGAAAAATGAGGCAATCGGAGAGCCGGGGTACCCGGTGAACAGGTGCACCCCACCCTTGACCTCCAGAGCGCCCTTCACCAGCAGCTCATTGCCGGTAAAAATCTCGCGCCCCCCATCGACGAGAAATCGTGGATCGACCTTCATGCGACGACGTCGCCTTGCTTCAGTGGCTAGTTGGTTGGGTGTACTCTGGTTGGCCCTTGGGCAGTGACATCCGTGTATCGCTCGACCGGCCCCGTCGAGGGCCGGCATCGACGCCAGCCCCGATCCTCAGGGTCGCGCCGATCCCATCGTGGCGCCGCTACGGGTGCCCCCACGGTTGTGGAGCATTGTATGGTAGGCCTTAAGCAGCAACAAAGACCAGATCGACAGGCCCGCGGAGTCCAGCGTCATGCCTAGTCGAGGCTCATCGGCTGGCACCACGACGGCCGATCGCGGGTCGCCAGTCGTCATTGCGGGCATGGGCCTGCTCACGCCGCTGGGACACTCGCCGTGGCAGACGTTCAGGGCACTGCTCGCCGGTCGGACCGTGACCGACCGGGCAGACCGTCTGCCGCAGGCCGCCGACCCGGTAAACGTCGTCCACAGCGTCGGCGCCGTGAGCGTCGCCCAGCACGGCCCGTCCGACCCGACCGTGGAGTTGGCCGAGCGGGCCGCGCGGCAAGCGTTGCACGAGGCAGGTGAAGACCAGACGCAGGTGCCGGTCATCCTCGCCTCAAGCAAGGGCGCCGTGGGTTCATTGATTCGCGCCGCGGGGCAATGTGGTTTGGGTGATCGGACCCGCCGAGGCGGGTCGAGTCGCGATCGAACCCATCACCCTGGTCGATTGGGCGAGCCGGGCTTTCTGCAGGCCGATCTCGAATCGGTCACGCTCGGTCCCCATGAATTCCTCGCACGGCAGCTTCGCCGCCGCCTGGGACTCGTCGAGCCCGTGCACCATGTCGTTGCCGCGTGCGCCTCGGGCCTGACGGCCGTGGACCTCGCGCGTCGACGTCTCGCCTCCGCGGGAGCGACACGTGCGCCCCGCAGCGTCCTGGTCGTGGCCGTCGAAGCGGCGCTGACACCGCTATTTATCCACAGCTACCGCCGGCTCGGGGTCCTGGCGCCGTTGACGGCCCAGGCCTATCGCGGCCGGCCACTGGCCGAGAATCGCTGCGGCTTCGTTCTCGCAGAGGCCGGTGCCGCCGTCCTGTTGCGGACGGCCGAGGAGCCTCAACCCGGTGAGATTGAGCTTCTCGACACCGCGGTCGCCAGTGAACCGCACGACCTGATACGCCCCGCGCCGCGGATGCGGTCCCTTGCCAGGGTGGCGCGGCGACTGCTGGACGGTCGTCCCATCGACGTCCTGCACCCGCATGCGCCGGGAACGGCGGCCCACGACCCGGCCGAAATGTCGGTCTTCGCTGGTCACGCGGACCAGATCCGCGACGTTTACGCGTGCAAGGGTGGTGTGGGCCACGGCCTGGGGGCCGCCGGCCTGGTCTCGCTGGTCCTCGCCTGCCTTTGCGCCCGCAGCGGCAAACGACCCCCAATGCCCTGGCTCAACGATCCGATCCCGGAGTCACAGCCGCTGGTCGGCGAATCGAGAAATGGCGACGGACCGACGCGCCATCATGCCGTATTCGCCTCCGGGTTCGGCGGGCACGTCGCCGGCGCCGTGCTGGCCTATCGCCAGCCCCTCCCCAACCTCCCGTACCCTTAAAAATTTTTTGTGAAATGGGCCGTTTCGGTCTTGTGCGTGGTAAGGGATTCGACTATAGTACGTAGCTCAAGGCGTGGATCAGCGGTATTCCCGAAACCGTAAGTCTAGGCAATACCATACTTTAGACCAATAATTGGCGAGGTGATCGATGCTCCTATCGAAGGTGCGCGACTACTCTAAGCGCGGTGACGCCCTACCCATCCCCAACCTGGTCGAGGTTCAGCAGACGGCCTACCAAAGGTGCCTGCAGATTGGACAAACCTTCGAGACCCGTGCCCCCGACGTTGGTCTCGAGTCTCTGCTGCGCGAGATCTTTCCCATCGCGTCGTACGACGGGAACATGCAGCTTGAATACCTCCATTACAAGCTGGATGAGGCGCGATACACGCCTGACGAATGCCGCCAGCTTCGGCTGACGTACGGCAGGCCGTTCCGGATCGGCGTCCGCCTCGTCCGTAAGGACGTCGCCGAGATGCCTGAGGAGGAAATCTACCTCGGCGAGATTCCGATCCTCATGGGCGGCGGCGAGTTCATCGTCAACGGGGCTGAGAGGGTCATCGTCAACCAGTTGCACCGCTCGCCGGGCGTGGATTTCTCGATCGCGTCCGCCGAGGCCGATCGGCCCCTGCACTCGGCCCGGATCATTCCTGAGCGGGGTTCGTGGATCGAACTGGAGGTCTCGAAGAAGGACGTCCTCCTGATGCGGATCGATCAGTCCACGAAGATCCCCGCAACCACGTATCTACGGGCCCTCGACGAAGAGTTCTCCACGACCGACACCCTGATGCGCACGTTCTACGAGGTGGCCTCGATCCCGCTGGCGGATCTGACCCCCGAGCACTATGCCGCCGCGCCGATCATCGACAAGGAAACGGGCGAGGAAGTGGTCGCCAGCGCCCACGCGATCGGCGAGGCGATCGACACCGTTCTTGCTTCGAACATCAAAACCGTGGACGTGATTACCGACGCGAGCGATCCGCTGATCCTCAACACGATCGCCGAGGAACACGCCGCCGCGCTCGAAGGGACGAGCATTACGGAGCACGAAGCGGCGCTGCTTCAGCTGTACGCCCGGCTGCGGCCCGGTAATCCGCCACAGGTGGAAAAGGCGCGTCAGCTGTTTCACGAAAAGTTCTTCGACGCCAACCGGTACCGCCTGGGGAAGGTCGGGCGATTCCGCATCAATCGGAAATTCGATCTGGATGTCCCCGAATCGGAGATGAAAATCCGGGCCGAGGATTTCCTTCACGTCATGAAGTACATCCTCGACCTGCGCAGCAACCGCAACAAAGCCCACGTGGACGACATCGACCACCTCGGCAATCGTCGCCTGCGCACGCTCGATGAGCTGGCCATCGAGGAGATGCGAAAGGGTTTCCTGAAGCTTCGGCGCACCGTGCAGGAGCGCATGAGCGTCAAGGACCCGGACGAACTGGCCAAGGTCGCGGATCTGATCAACTCCAAGTCGATCTCCAGCGCGATCGAGCAGTTCTTCGGCCGAAGCGAGCTGTCGCAGGTCGTGGACCAGACCAATCCACTCTCGCAGCTGACCCACGAACGTCGGCTCAGCGCGTTGGGACCGGGCGGCCTGAACCGCAAGCGCGCCGGGTTCGAGGTCCGCGACGTCCACATCAGCCACTACGGACGCATCTGCCCGATCGAAACGCCGGAAGGAACGAACATCGGCTTGATCGCGTCGCTGGGGATCTACTCCAAGATCGACGAGTACGGGTTCCTGCTGACGCCGTATCGCATTGTCAAGGACGGCAAGGCTCTGACCGGTGCCTCGGGCATCCAGTACCTACGCGCCGACGAGGAGATGAAAGTGACCCTGGCCCCCACCGACGTGCTCGACGTCGAGGGGCGGCTGACCACGGGCCCCGTCCTGGCGCGCGTGGACGGCGACCTCGCCCAGGTCGACTCGACCCAGGTCGATTTTACCGACATCAGCCCGAAACAGATCGTGGGCGTGTCGGCCGCACTGATTCCGTTTCTGGAACATGACGATGCGAATCGCGCCCTGATGGGCTCGAACATGCAGCGGCAGGCCGTGCCTCTGATCAAGACCGAGCCGCCGTGTGTGGCGACCGGGCTGGAGAAGCAGGTGCCCAAGTATTCCGGCATGGTGGTGCGGGCCACCAACGCCGGCACCGTCAGTTACCTCGATGCCAGTCGCATCGTGATCGATAACGCTGACGAGTATGTGCTGCGCAAGTTCGTCGGCCTCAACGAGCGCACCTGCCTGAACCAGCGACCGATCGTGCGGCTTGGTGAGAAGGTGGCAAAGGATCAGATCATCGCCGACGGCGCCGCAACCCACCAGGGCGAGCTCGCCCTGGGCAAGAACGTGCTCGTGGGGTTCAACACCTTCGACGGCTACAACTTCGAGGACGCCATCGTCATTTCCGAGCGACTCGTCAAGGAAGACGTGTTCACCTCGATCCACATCGAGGAGTTCGCCGTCGAAATCCGCGAGACCAAGCTCGGCCGGGAAGAATTCACCTGCGACATTCCGAACGTCTCGGAGAAGCAGCTGTCCCGGCTCGACGAAAACGGCGTTATCCGGATCGGGGCCTACGTTCTGCCCGGTGACGTGCTCGTCGGCAAGGTGTCTCCCAAATCCAAGAGCGAGCTGTCTCCCGAAGAAAAACTGCTGCACGCGATCTTCGGACGCGCCGGCGAAGACGTCAAAAACGACTCGCTGGAAGTTCCGGCCGGCACCGAGGGGATCGTCATTGGCGCCAAGCGATTCAGCCGTCGGATGCACCTGAATGACGAACAGAAGCGGCACCTTCGCCGTGAAATGCGCGAGTACGAGACGGGCATGGACGGGCGCGCCGCGGATCTGTTTCGGCAGATGGTCGACCAGATCA
>CAUZBA010000026.1:0-16884 GCA_963577635.1 Phycisphaerae bacterium | reverse complement strand
TGAGCAGTCGCTTAAGTCTTCGCGTCTTTGCTTTCTTGCCGGCGATGTGAACCTCAGCAGCACCTTGGTAGTCGTGGACACGACAACCCTTGTCCACTGACATCAGGTTCGACTCGAGACCGGTCACGCGTCGCACCTGATCGACCGTGGCTTGCAATGTGTGTCCATCGTACGGGCTGCCTTCCAACACCAATGCGATCAACGCCCAATCAATCGCCTCGCCGAGCCGAATCAGGGGATGTTTGGGATTGAGAATCGCCGACAACTGAGATTGAAATAGATGCAGGTCCGTCGATGGGGGGGGAGGATTTGGGTTGCATAGCATCCGTGCCTTCATGGAACCGGTTTTGCAAGATTTGGAAACGGTTAGCAGTGATTCCTTGTGATTTATACTCGATCTCAATCGCTCAAGCTCTTGGACAGCAAGAAGTTTATGCGTTTTTCAGGGACGACTAATTACACAACTCCTCCCAGCTCGGCATCGCAGGCGAGCACCCGTGGCGGCTCACCACCAGGGCACCGCACGCGTTGGCCAGCCGGGCACAGCGCTCGATCGGTGCCTCGGTGAGCCAGCCGCGCAGAAAACTGCTCATGAACGCGTCGCCGGCACCCACCGAGTTGAACACTTCAACCCGGACGCCCTGGCCGCGAATGCCGTCGTGATGGTTCGGCGGTATTTCACCCGGGTCCATCAGGCACCCGAGCGCCCCGACCTTGAGCACGATCAGTGCGTCGGTGGAGGCGCGAATCGACTTCAGCGCCTCGTGCGTCTGCGCCGAACCGCCGGCGATGCGAATCTCATGATCCGTGCCGACGACCAGGTCGCAGTCGCCGAGGGCCGACTGGATCGCGTCGCTGACGTTCTGACTGGGCACGAACATCTCGGCCCCCGCCTGGTGGCCGGCGAGCCCCCAAAGCACCGGCCGGTAATCGACATCCAGGATCACCTTCGCGCCGGCTCGCCGCGCAGCGCCGATCGCCTTTCGGGCCGCGGCAGCGCTGCCGGGTCGTGCGAGCAACGTCCCCCCCACCAGCAGCGCCGCGGACGAGGCGATCCAGTCGACGTCGATGTCCTGCTCGGCCACCGCAAGGTCAGCGGCATTCTCGGCAAAGAAGATGCGCGGAAAGTCCTCCGTCTCGCGCACGCCGAGTGTCACGAGGGTCGTCAGGCGATCGGGGGCGCGGCGCAGGCGGCTGACATCGATGCCCTCTTTGGCCATCGCCTCGCGTACGAAACGCCCCATTTGCTCATCACCCACCCGGTCGAGCATGCCGGTGCGCAGGCCAAGCCGGGAAGCACCCGCGCAGACGTTGGCCGCGCTGCCCCCGATGTACTTGCGAAAAGATGTCACGTCCTCGAGCCGGGCGCCTTCCTGTTCGGCGTACAGGTCCACGCCCACACGGCCCATGCAGACAAGATCGATCGGCCTGGACGATCCACCGGATCCGGACTGGCTGATGATTCGCTTCGTCATCCCGATCGGCCCGGTTGGATAATGTTCAGAACTTTTTCTCAGTCCGTGACACCCCCCCTCGTGTCTTCGTACCTACGTGCCTTCGTGCCATCTTCACTTACCTCTTCACCCCCAGATAAACCACCGCAATCCCCATGGTCAGCGATGTCATCGATGTCTGTTCGAATCCCGCGCCGGCGATCAGGTCCACCATCTGCGTGCGACCGAGAAAAGTGTCCACGCTGCGTGGCAGGTAGCGGTAGGCTCCGGTGCGGTCGCGGGCGATGAAGGCGGCGGTCCTGGGCATGATGCGCTTGAAATAGAAGTGGTACATCTGCCGCAACGGGGACGCGGACGGCGTGGAGAACTCGAGGATAACCAGGCGCCCGCCGGGGCGCAGGATGCGGTGAAATTCGGCGACGGCCGCCGCGGGATCGGCGACGTTGCGGATGCCGAAGGCGATGCTCACGACGTCCGCGCAACCGCTGGCCACGGGCAGGTGCAGGGCGTCGCCGCAGAGGTAGCGCGGCACCACGTGGCGGGCAGCGCGAACCTTGCCGCGGGCGATGAGGAGCATCTCGTTGGTGAAGTCAACGCCGGTCACGCAACCGGCGCCGGCGAGTGAGAACGCCAGGGCCAGGTCGCCGGTGCCGCACGCCACGTCGACGACGTGCTCGCCGGGGCGCAGTCGTGCGGCACGCACCGCGGCACGCCGCCAGGACTGGTCGCGACCCAGCGAGTGCAGGCGATTGTTGATGTCGTAGCTTGGCGCGATGGCCGCGAACATTCTCCGCACACGCGCGGCCTTGTCGGCTACGGCATGCGGAGCGGTGAGCGTTTTGTCAGTCCACGTGTCAGCGCGACGCGACATGCGGCCAGTGTACAGACACCCGTCACGGTCGGCCGTATCACCCGATCACTTCGTTTCGGTAGCTCCGTGACGCGGCGGCGGCAGCTTGGCCAGCTCGTCCAGGACGACTTGCCGGAACCGGACGGCATTGACCACGTACTGGTTCGAATTCCCCGCATCGGGAAAGTTCTTATTGACGTAGCTCGTCGCCCGTTCGATGCGCTTCGCGGGGGCCGGGTGCGTCGAAAATATCTCCGACCGCGGCGCCCCCTTTGCCACGCAGGCCAGAATCTGAAGGACGCGAATCATGCCGTTGGGGTCGTAGCCTTCGCGCGTCATGTACTTGATGCCCAGTTCGTCGGCCTGCGATTCCTGGCCGCGCCCAAACTTCAGCAGGTAAAGCCCCCCACCGACGCTCGTGCCGACGCCCAGGACGCGCAACCAGTCCGAATCGCTGCTGCTGGCCGCCACGCCCGCCGCGGTGGCGACGCCGGCCAGGATCATCTTCTGCGTCATCTGCTGGCCGATGTGCTGCGCCGTGGTGTGGCCGATCTCGTGGGCGAGCACGCCGGCGAGCATCGCCTCGTCTTCGAGCTTCTCCAGCAGGCCGCGCGAGATGAACACCTTGCCCCCGGGCAGGGCGAACGCGTTGAGCACCTGCGAGTCCACGACCGTGAACTTCCACGGCAGCGTGGGCCGCTCGCCGGCCGCGGCCAGGCGCCGGCCGATCTCGCTGGTGTAGTCGCGGATCTCCTGCGAGTCGATCTCGCCGCCCAGCTTGGTGACGAAATCCGGCGCCGCCTTCTTGCCAAGTTCGATCTCCCGCGAAGTGGAGAGCGTGTTGAACTGGCGCTTGCCGGTCGCGGGGTTCACATTGCACGCCGCAAGCAGCAGGACCGCCGCCAGGACCCAGATGGTTCGGATTGGTTTCGCCATCATGATGAATCTCCAGACCCGCTGGCGCGGGTTTCGACCGGCGCCGGCCGTCGCCGCGCTGCGGGCGGCTCTATATATAGGATGCGTTCGCGGCTCCAGATTTCATGATATCAGGACTTCGCCGTCCAGAATGGGGGGCCGGCGATCGTGGCGGACTTCTATCACGGCAAGGCCTCCACCAGGCGGTCCACCTGCGCTTCAGTGTTGTAGAAATGGGGACTGGCGCGCAGACGGCCCTCGCGAACGACGATAACGACGCCCGCGGACCATGCGTCCGCGACGATCTGTTGAGGCGGCGGCGCCCCCGGTCGCGGACGAAAGATCACGATGCCGCTGCGCTCGGTCTCTTGCGACCTGGGGCTGACCACGTCGTACCCCTTTTGCTCCAGGCCGCGGCACAGCCTCTCGGTCAGCAGTTCGATGCGGCTCCAGACGGCGCCGAGCCCCACATCGAGGAGAAGTTCCATGCTCGCGGCCAAGGCCAGGACGCCGCCCACGTTGTAGCTGCCCGGTTCGAAGCGCCTGCCTCCACTCGCGAATTCGAGGCGGTAGTCACCGTAATTGGTGTGGTCCTCCATGCACATCCAGCCGACCAGAACCGGATGCAGCAGCTCGATCAGATCGTGACGGCAATAGAAGATCCCGCAACCTTCCGGCGCGAGCATCCACTTGTGCCCGTCTGCGGCGAGAAAGTCGATCCCCGCATCCTGCACGTCCATGGGCACCGCGCCGACGCTCTGGATCGCGTCGACACAGAGATAACCACCGGCCTGGTGCACGATGTCGGCAATCGGCCTCAGGTCAATGCGAAATCCCGAGGCGTACTGGACGCTCGAGATCGATACGACACGCGTGTGGTCGGTGATCGCCTCGCACACGTCTTGCACATCGATGCGCCCGTCGGGCTGTGCCTCGACCTCGACCGTTCTGACGCCGAATCTCTCCAGATCCTTCCAGGGGTATCGATTGGCGGGAAACTCGACGTTCGTAATCACGACCTGATCGCCTTCGCGCCATTGAATGCCGCCGGCGACCATGTTCAGACCGGTCGTCGTGTTGGCCACGAACGCGATTTCGTCTGCCGACGCGGCCCCGATGAGCCTGGCGCCAAGCGCCCTGACGCTCTCGATGCGCTTGTACCAACCCGCGTCAACGTAGCCCCGCGTTGCGGCCTGATCCGCGTAAGCGCGCAGCGCCGCGGCCGCCGGCGCCGAAATGGGCGCCACGCCGGCGTGATCGAAAAACGCGATCTGGTTGAGAATGGGAAATCGGTCGGACCAGTCGCGATCTGCTTGTAGCCCCATAAAAGCGGATCCTGCCCGGATGACTCATGAATCTTGCCGATAGATGAATTATGGTCAAGCCTCAGACCGATGCGAGGCGGGCGGCTCGATGCTCCGCCGGTGACGAATCACAATCCAGCGGGCGGTGAAATCCATGAATCATCAGGGCTAGAGTATAAGTGAAAGCCGTGCCAGAAAAAGGAAGCATCCACGTGCGCCGGACGGGATGGATCATCTCAACGATACTTTCGTTGGCCGCGCTGCCGATTGCAGCGGACGACGAGCTGCGCGTTGAGCTGTCGCCGGTGGTCAGCAAGCTGTTGTCCGAAAAGACCACGGCTGACGCGCAGCGCCGTCGCCTGGCGATCTTCCATGGTCAGTGGGACACGCTGACCGACCTGACCACTGCCGAAGAGGCGCAGATCGCCCTTCGGCGATACGACCTGAATCACGAGGCCTTGCGCGAGGACGAGGCGCCGCTTCTGGTGGTCGCCGAGGCGGCGCTTCTTCGCGGCGAGGCCGAGCGAGTGCTCGAACTGATCGCACAGGATCCGTCGGCACAAGGGGCGATGTTGCGCGCCGAGGCGCTGCGCCTGATCGGTCGCGGGCGCGAGGCTCTGGAACAGATCGATCCGTGGCGACGCAAGCTCCAGGATGAAAACATCACGTCCGCGGCGGAGCTGACCGCGGCGGCCCGAGGCTTGGTGTTCATGGCCCGGCACGAGGGACGTCCGGCCCAGGACTATCACAACGCGATCGGCCTGCTCGGCAAGGCTCGCGACGACCTGGACCGCCTCTATTGGCCGGCCCACGTGGCCGAGGCAGAGCTGTTGCTGACCAAGAGCAACGCCCGCGAGTCGCGAGAAGCAGCTCTGGCGGCCCTGCAGCTGAATCCACGGTGCGGCGCCGCCTGGTTCATTATGGGCCGGATCGCCCTGTACCAGTTAGATTTTCCGCAGGCCGCCAAATGCACCGGGAAGCTGCGCGAGATCAACCCGAAACACCTGCTGGCCGATCTGCTCGAAACCCACAGCCGACTGATGCAGCGCGATCCGGAGGCGGCAATTCGTGTCGTCGAAACCGCGTTGAAGAACACTCCTGAACAACGGGAACTGATCGCCCTGCTCGCCGCGTGCGAGGCGCTGCGCTTTAACGAAGAAGGTTTCAAGGCCGCCCTGGCACGGTTCGCCGAGCGTTCACCGGGCAACCCGCTGGCCCATTACACGGCCGGTCGTTACCTGTCCGCAGCCCGTCAATACCGCAGCGCCGAGAGAATGTTCGATCGCTGCATCGAACTGGATCCGAACTGGCCCGAGCCGCAGATCGATCTGGGTCTCATGCTGCTGCAGTCCGGCGACGAGCCCGAGGCGCTACGCATTCTGCGCGGCGCGGTTGAACTGGACCCGTTCCACACACGAGCAGGCAACAGTCTGAAGCTGGCCGAGCACCTTGTTGACTACGAGAAGATTCTCACGCCGCATTTCGTCATCAAGTACCGCAAGGGCATCGACGAAGTGCTGGCGCGAGACATCGAATCGCAAATCGAATCGATCTACGACTTGATCACGGCGACGTACCGGCACCGACCGCGCCGAAAGACACTGATCGAGATTTTGCCAAATGCACAGTGGTTCGCCGTGCGAATCACTGGGATGCCGTGGATCTGGACCATCGGAGCGTGCACGGGCGACGTCATCGCCCTGACGCCGCCGCGCCATGGCAAGAAGCAGCGCGGCACATTCGACTGGCACGATGTGATTCGCCATGAGTTCGTGCACACGGTAACGCTCGACCAGACCGACAACCGCGTGCCGCACTGGTTCACCGAAGCGTGCGGCGTCTCCAGCCAGAACACGCGCCGCGACTATGACGGGTGCCGGCTGCTCGCCGCGGCGCTGCAGGACGGGAAGCTCTTCGCCCTCGATCAGATCAATTGGGCGTTCGTTCGCCCTCGCTCTCCGTCCGACAGACCCCTGGCCTATGCCCAGGCTGACTGGATGCTCGAATACATCACCGAGCAATTCGGACACGAAGTGGTCATCACCATGCTGCAGGCTTATGGGCGCGGCGCGTCGGACACCGAATCGCTTCTGGAGGCGGCGCAGACGAGCACCGAGGAGTTCATGTCCCAGTTCAAGCAGTGGGCAGGCGAACAGGTGCGTCGCTGGGGTCTGCAGCGCCGCGACGATGACGACCCGAAGATCGCCCAGGTGCTGGCCGGCGAAACGCCAGACGACCAGACCCAACTCGAGAAACTGCTGGCCCGGCACGGCGAACACCCGGACCTCCTGAAGGCATACGCCGCACGGACAATCCAGCACGGGCCGCCGGACGTGGCACGGCAGGTCGTATTGCGTTACGCGGCGGCGCGGCCAGTGGACCCCTGGTCGAGCCGGGCACTGGCGACGCTCGCTCTTCGAACCGGCAGGTTGCACGAGGCCATCGGCCCGCTGCAGAGGTTGGATTCGCTTGAATTGAAAGTCGCCGACTGGGCCCACCAGCTTGCGAAACTGCACCGGGCCGCCGGACGCTTCGCCGCCGCCGCCGCCGCGATGAATCGCGCCTTGCGCCGCGAACCCTACAACGCCGCGTTCCGTGAACTGACCGCCGCGATCGAACTACAGCGAAACAAGCCGAACGACGCTCTGGTTCACGTCAGCGCCCTGACGCTGATCGAACCGAATCGGGCCCTGCACTGGACGCGCCTCGCGGCGCTGCAGCACAAGCTCGGTCGCAATGTCGAAGCCGCCCACGCCGCTCGCAAGGCGCGGCAGATCGACAAGGATGCGCCAGTGGAGAAATACCTCTCCCAATAAACGACAACCCCCGGGGTGTGCCGAGGGTTGCCCATTCGTCCCCTCACTACTACTTTTCATCCCCTGCCCTGACGCGGTGTTCAGCCCCAATTTTTGGCCATATTCGCATAAGTCATTGTAAATGAGTCGTATGGCCACACACCGAACTGACAATACTGTCCGATAACAGTCACCTGTAAATATGAAATAAACGCAATCCCAAAAATCTGAATTCCCGTTGTTCGTGCGTCTGCCGCCGCTGACATCCAGGGGACCAGATTCTCCAAACGGGTTCGATGTCCAATGTAACCCAACGCCTGTCCGCTCGTGTGGATGGCACATGGAGTTTCGCGCATCGAATATACTACCGCCCCTGACCCACGACACCCGACACCCGACATTCCCCCTCAACACGCCCCCATGTCCAAGACGACACGACGAATTCCCGAACCCGATCTCAAGCGCGCCGTCACACTCGTGACGCAGATGATGGCGATTCGCGGACCCAGCGGCGAGGAAGGGCGCATCAACCAGTTCATCACCGACAAGTTGCGCCGCGCCGGCGTGCCCGCATCGGCCGTGAAGACAGACAACGCCCAACGACACAGTCCGATCGGCGGCCAGACCGGAAGCCTGGTCGTGAAATTGCCGGGCACGATGCGCGGGCCTCGACGCATGTTGATGGCGCACGTCGACACCGTTCCGGTCTGCGTCGGCAGCAGGCCCGTGCGCCGCGGCGGCATCATCCGATCCGGCGACAAGTCGACCGGACTTGGCTCCGACAATCGCAGTGGCGCCGCGGCCATCCTTACCGCGGCGATCGAGGTGCTTCGCCGAAATCTGCCGCACCCGCCGCTTACCTTGTTCTTTCCGGTGCAGGAGGAAGTCGGACTCATCGGTGCCCGCTACGTGCCCTTTTCGATGCTGGGCACGCCGCGTCTGGTCTTCAATTTCGACAGCGGGGGGGGCAATCTTCTCGTCATTGGAGGCACCGGCGCTTACCGGATATTGATCGAGATCACCGGCGTGGCCAGCCACGCCGGTGTGCACCCGGAGAACGGCGTCAGCGCGATCACCATCGCGTCCCTGGCCATCGCGCGACTGCAGGCCGAAGGCTGGCACGGTGCGATCGCCAAGGGGCGCCACCGCGGCACAAGCAACGTCGGCATGATCGAAGGCGGATCGGCCATGAACGTCGTGGCTCCGCGCGTGGTCATCCGCGCCGAGGCCCGAAGCCACGACAAACGATTCCGCAAGAAGGTTCTCGACCAGATCGTGGGGACGTTCCGGGCCGCCGCCGCGAACGTTCGCAACGCATCGGGCAAATGCGGAAAGGTCCTCGTCAGCTCACGGCTCGATTACGAGTCATTTCTGCTGTCGAAGAAGGTGCCCTGCGTCGTCGCGGCCGAAACGGCCGTGAAATCGTGCGGCGTTGAACCGCGATACGTTGTGCTCGACGGTGGTCTTGACGCCAACTGGATGACGGCAAGAGGGATCCCGACCGTCACGATCGGCGCCGGCCAGCACCACGCCCACACGGTGGATGAGTTGCTCAATATCCGCGAGTTCGAGATGGGTTGCCGGATCGCGTTACGGCTGGTGACGGGGACCGAGAGTGCCTGACTTCAGTTCGCATTCTGCAAGTAGCAAGTCACCGGTCTCTGGCGCGCCCGGGAGTCACAAGTCGCAATTTATGAGAGGCTCAAGTCCTGCGCGAACGCGCCTACCGTTCCCGACTTGTGACTTTCACCACTTGCGACTTGCGACTTACGCGTTGGCGCCATTCATCTCCCATCAAACCGCAAAGCAACTGAATTAATACAATGCCGCTGTCCCGTCGGCCGCGGCCCGTCATCGAAGACGTGACCGAGGTGGGCCCCGCAACGGCTGCAGGTCACCTCCGTTCGTGCCATGCTGTGCGACCGGTCGCTTTCACTGCTGACGGCATCGGGGGCCACCGGCGCGAAGAAGCTGGGCCAGCCCGTACCCGAATCGAATTTCGTCTGCGAGCTGTACAGGGCCTGGCCGCAACAGACGCAATGGAAGACGCCGTCGGTCTTGGTGTCACAGTATTCGCCGCTGAACGGCGCTTCGGTTCCCTTGCAGCGAGCGACGCGGAACTGCTCAGGCGTGAGCTGTTCCCGCCACTGCTCGTCGGTCCTTTCAATCTTTTCATTCGACATCGATGGGCCTCCGGACACTACGTGCGCAACGGGGAGTTGCCAGGATCACGAGATTGACAGGATCTGCGAGAGCAAAAGAGCAAGATATCAGGAAAACAGAAAATGGGAGTCGGACAGCTTCCCTGATCTTGCGCTTTGCTGCTCTCATGCTCTAACCATCTGTGATCCTGTCTACTCCGAATCGCTTAGAGCGGTTTTACCCATCTCGTAGCGCCCTGAGCTGGCTGCATCAGCGTCTAGCTTCGTCGTGCTGCATCGCGGGCCCACTGCAGGGTCGCGTGTCCGCCCTCGCAGATCCGCCGCGGCGGACTTCGCCCTCCTTGCCATGCTTGCTTCGCCGACACTCAAAACGCTACGATTGGATCGAAAACGCTCTGGAATATCCGTGCCATGATCATGTCCCGCCGACCCACGACGCGCAAGAAGCGGGGCGAAGGCTCGCCGCCGAGGTTCGTTCCCGGTCAGGTCGTGCGCCACCGGCGCTACGGATACCGCGGCGTCGTCGTGCACGTCGACACAACCTGCAGGGCCGACGACAACTGGTATCACAAGAATCTAACCCAGCCGGGCCGCAACCAGGCCTGGTATCACGTGCTGGTGCACGCTTCGACAGGCACCACGTATGCCGCCGAGGAGAATCTGAACGGTGACGACTCGGGCGACCCGGTCAGTCACCCGCTCGTCGAGATGTTCTTCGCCGGCTTCCAGGACGGCCAATATACGCGCAACGACAATCCGTGGGGATAACGTTCCCAGCTCGACACCCGACACTCCCTGCACCACGAAAATGGCCAAGACCAGAACCATCGGGCAGCACCTGATCGAGCGCCTGGAGCAGACGTCGCTGCGCCACATCTTCGGCATCCCGGGTGATTACGTCCTGGGATTATACGATCTGCTGGTGGCCAGTCGCATCGAGGTCATCGGCACCTGCACGGAGATCGTCGCCGGCTTCGCCGCCGCCGACGCCTACGCCGACGCCTACGCCCGCGTCAACGGTCTGGACGCGGTCTGCGTCACCTATTGCGTCGGCGGCTTGAATGTCCTGAACGCCGTGGCCGGCGCGTACGCGGAGAAGTCGCCGTTGATTGTCATCAGCGGCGCCCCGGGTCTGGGCGAGCGGCGGCGGTCCCCCCTGCTGCACCACCAGGTCCGTGATTTCAACACCCAGCACCAGATCTACGAAAAGGTGACCTGCGCCTCGTGCGCCCTGGAGGACGCCGACGACGCGGCCTCCGAGATCGACCGGGTACTCGACGCCTGCCAGCGGGCCAAGCGGCCGGTCTACATCGAGGTGCCACGGGACATGGTCGACGCACCGTGCCGGATCACGGCATCACGGCTCCGACGCCCTTCGGCCGACGAACAGGATCGCGCCGCCCTGAAGGAGGCCGCCGCCGACGCGGCCCAGATGCTCCGCGCAGCCAGGCGGCCGGTGATCCTCGCCGGCGTGGAGATCCACCGGTTTCAGCTTCAGGAAAGGTTGTTGAAGCTCGTCGAGTGCACCGGTCTTCCCGTCGCGGCCACCCTGCTGGGAAAGTCGGTCATCCGAGAGAACCACGCGCAGTACATCGGCATCTACGAGGGTGCCATGGGTAAGCAGAGCACGCAGAGCGCCGTGGAACGCGCCGACTGCCTGCTGATCCTGGGTGCCTTCATGTCCGACATCAACCTCGGCGTTTACACGGCCCGGCTCGACGTGACCCGTACGATCAACGCCAACTCGGCCCGCATCAGCATCAAATGGCATCATTACGATGATCTTTCTCTGGCCCTGTTCATCGACGAGTTGACCCGCAGAATGCCGGCCGCGAAGCCCGGTCGCAAGCGGGTGCGAAAGACGGCCGAGGCTCCTTTCAAGATCCGGCCGCGCCGCGCCGTCACCGTGCAGCGTCTGTTCGACCGGATCAACGAATTCCTCGACGAGAACACGATGGTCATCTGCGACATCGGCGATAGCCTGTTCGGCGCCGCCGACCTGACGATCCACGGCCGGACGGAGTTCCTCAGCCCCGCCTACCTACTACACCTCGATGGGATTCGCGGTGCCGGCCGCGGTCGGCGCCCAGATCGGCAACCGCGATGTGCGGCCCCTCGTATTCGTCGGCGACGGAGCGTTCCAGATGACCGGTCACGAGCTGGCCACCGTGGCCCGGCTCGGGCTGAACCCGATCGTGATCGTCATGAACAACAAGGGGTACACCACCGAGCGAATGATCCGCGAGGGGCCGTACAACGACATCCACGACTGGGCCTACCACCTGCGGCCCCAGATCGTCCGCACGGGATGGGGCTGCGAAGTTCGCACGGAGGGCGAACTGGAGGAAGCCCTGACCACGGCGCGCACCAACACACAATCGTTTTCCATCCTCAACCTGCACCTGGACCCGAACGACCACTCCAAGGCGCTGGAGCGACTGGGGAAACGGTTGCGTCAGCGGTTGGGCGGGATAAAAAAATAAAGTCGAACGTCAAACATTGTGCGTGTCGAGTGCCGAGTGCCGAGTGGGGGAGATCTGATCGACTGGAGACGATCTCTACTTGTCACGTGCCACTCGACAGCCGACACCCGACACGCCGCATTCGCCAATCGACACTCGGCACTTGCGATAACGACCCGTGACTCTCAATTGATGAACATCAATCTCATCATCCCCGCAGCCGGAGTTGGACAACGATTCACCGCATCCACAGGTGAACAGAGCGACGCCCCGACCAAGGTGGAGGCCCTGCTCGGCGACCAGCCGATGTTCCTGCGCAGTATCGAATGCTTCAAGCACCGAAACGACGTGACGCGGATCATCCTGGCGGTGAACCCGGATCGCATGGAGGCGTTTCGTTTCGCGCACGGTGACCGATTGGGGTTTCTCGGCGTGAAGGTCGTCCCTGGCGGCCGCCGCGAGCGGTGGGAATCCGTGCTCGCGGCCCTGGACGCCGTAGACGACGACTGCACTCACATCGCGGTTCACGACGCGGCCCGCCCCCTCGCGGGCATGGCGCTGGTCGATCGGGTGTTCGAGGCCGCGCAGCGTCATCGCGCGGTCGTGCCCGGGCTGCCGGTGAGCCATACCCTTAAGCGCGTCGTCGACCCCGAGGGTGACACGAGCGCAAAGCAGGAGGACGACGATCCCCTCGATGCGGTTCTCGGCGACGCGGGCAAGACACGAATCCAGACGCAGCTCGTCGCCGAAACGATCGACCGCCGACACCTCGTCGAAGTCCAGACGCCCCAGGTCTTCGAAGCGGATCTGCTGCGGCGGGCCTACGCCGCGATCGCAGGCGAAGCCGACGTTTCCGGCGTCACCGACGACGCATCGCTGGTCGAGGCCCTCGGCGAGCCGGTGCGCGTCGTTGAAGGCGAAGCGATCAACATGAAGATCACCCGAAGCGACGACCTGAAGCTTGCGGAGGCATACCTCGCCGCGTCGCGCGAAGAAACGGCTGCAAAATCCGCGGCGAAAAGGCTGTTTGCTGACGAGGAGGAGTGATGTCGCCGCGGCGAGTCGCAAGTCTCAAGTGGTGAGAGTTGCAAGTCGGGACATTCAGCCGCGTTTGCATGAGACTTGAGACTCTCACTACTTGCGACTTGCGACTTCCCCAACCGGCCCCACGTCGATCACCACCAATTGTGGCCTGCACAAGAACCGCAACCTCGGCGCCCTGGACCGTTCCATGCCGATCCCGCGCGAGACGATGAGCGTGCGGTGCGGGTCGAGCTTCGTGACGCCCGCGGCCCAGGCGCGGGGAACGCGCGAGAGCGTCACGGGCGGCCCGAACCATGGCAGCCGCACCTGCCCGCCGTGGGTGTGGCCGGCCACCAACAGATCGGCCTGCACCGGTCCGAGGGCGAAGTCCGGCGCGTGCCCGAGGACGACGTGAAACCGGTCGACCGGTTCAACGCGCTGGCGCGGATCGAACGAGTCGGACTCCGACAGGCACGTCAGGCGCAGAGGGCCGACGTCGACGGTCTCGGTGGTCTTGAAGGCCTTGACGGGAAGGTTCTTAAAAATCGCGGGCCAATCCGAAGAATCGGTGTTGCCCTGGACGGCATAGACACCGAGCGGCGAGCCGAAGCCGATCCGTACGAGATGGTTACGCAGAAGACCGCGCAGCTCTGCACGTCGCTCGTCGTCGTGCACATGCAGGTAGTCGCCCGCCATCAGGATCAGGTCGGGTTTCTGGTCCACGACCTTCTGCAGGACCTCCTTTTCGTAGTCACCGATCACGTCGGTCTGAAGATCGGCGACCAGGACGATTCGCAACGGTTGCGACAACTTGCTCGAAGTGAGGCGGACGCGGCTCACCTCCAGCCACGTCGGTTCGACGAGAAACGCGTCCACCGCCACAACTGACAGCGACAGAGTCAGGACGACACCGCACACGGCCTGGCCCCGTGCCACTGACCATTTGATGCAGGCCGTGCCCAGCAGAACGATCACGGCGTGACCGAAGATGCCGTGCGTCACAAGGCGGGCGGCATCGAACGGGTCGCGACCGATCACGACCGCGAGAACAACCATGAGGACCGCCAGCAAAACGAAAGTCATCACCGTGTCGATCGCGCGACGGCCGCGGCGAATCACCGTGATCGACACCGCGTCGGCCACGAGCATCGTCAGGTTGTAAATGAGGGTTTCGATGGTGGTTGGCCGGGTCCGCCCGCCACGGCTGCTCTTCGACCTGCGGCGGATCTTCGCTTCGCTGCGATGTCGGGTATCGGAGAATCATAATATCGAGCCCACAGGCGATGCGCAGTCGGCTGGCTGAATTGTCGATTGGTCCCGGGTCGGCGGATGGGTACACGGGAATATGGCGACTCGAGGTTCAGGACCGCGACCGTTGCCCACTGCACTCGACGCCCGCCTTCCGATAACCGGCGACCGATCATCAATCATCGAACGACGGTCACTTGCCTCCGTTATCTTCGGGTTCTATAGATAGAATGTCACCTCCGGTGGTTCTCGAGAAGGCACCCATCCGGATTTTTCGAAGTTGCGAGGATCGTCGAATCGATGGTGATACGGCCACGCCGATGAAGACTCTGCCCCAAAGACTCGAGGTCACGCGTCTTGCCCACCGGTTCGTCAGCAACGACCGGCGCGTCATTGCACGTTTCTTCAGCCCCGGCACCGACTCGCGCATCCGGACGGTGATCCAGCGCGTGCTGAAACTTCGACCTCGGCGGGCAAGCACCCTGCTCGCAGACATCCTGACGAATTTCGAGTCGCGGCACCGCGACGTCCGGCAGGTGTTCGTGGATCATTTCGAGAAGGTTCGACAGCACGTGCCCCACGGGGCACAACTCGATGACCAGCGGCGCCTGCTCATCGGCGCCTACTTCACGATGGAGTACGCGATCGAGTCCGCGGCGCTGTTCAATCCTTCGATTGTCGAGGCACCCCAGCAGGACGGCGTGCCGCAAGGCGGCAAACGTTTCCTGATGAGCCTGAGAGCCACCGGGGAAGGTCACGTCTCCTCCATCGTTTTCCGATGCGGCGTCATCGACCGCGACAACCGGATCACGTTCGAGGCCGTCAGCCACTACGCCCGCAGGCTCAAGGTGGTCGAGGACCGCTACTACGAGAAGAAGCTGTTTTCACTGAAGCTTCTTGAAATGGGCGCCTTCAACGACACCGTCAGCGCCGTCCTCGACCGTGTCGGCCCTCGTTACACGCTGGCCGAACTGAATGAGGCCATCGACCGGACGCGCGAGGAGCTGGACTCCCCGGAAGATTTCGAGAAGAACGCGGAAAACATGGTGTGGCTGGCGCGGTCGAATTACCTCCTCGAGGTGCCTCCCGATACCGATCCGTCCGAGATCGTCATCTTTCCGTCGACCGACGACGAGAGCCGCGGGATTGAAGACGTGCGACTCGTTCGCTTCAAGGACGACAACGGCTCAGTGCAGTACTACGGGACCTACACGGCTTTCAACGGCTTCAGTACGCTGCCCCAGCTCATCGAAACGAAGGAATTCCTCAAGATCAAAGTCCACACGCTCAACGGGCGATACGTGCAGAACAAGGGCCTGGCCCTCTTCCCGCGGCAAGTGGGCGGCTGGTACATGATGATCTCGCGTCTCGATGGCGAGAACCTGTACCTGATGAAGTCGGACAACATCCGCTTCTGGAATGAAGCCACGAGGATCCAGGCGCCCAGGTTCCCGTGGGAGTTCATCCAGATCGGCAACTGCGGATCACCCCTCGAAACCGATGCGGGTTGGCTGCTTCTGACGCACGGCGTCGGGCCGATGCGACAATACTGCATCGGCGCCTCGCTGCTCGACCGGGACGATCCCGAGAAGGTCATCGGCCAGCTCGATCAGCCCCTGCTGGTTCCCGTGGAATCGGAGCGCGACGGCTACGTGCCCAATGTCGTCTACACATGCGGCGCCATGATCCATGACGACACACTCGTCATCCCTTATGCTGTCAGCGATTCGGCCACGCGTTTCGCGACGGTAGGGCTGCGCGACCTGCTGGCACATTTAACATCGCACACGGCGGGTAGGCGATAGGATCCCGACAGGATAAATAGGATCTACAGGATGGGAAGGGAGATCAACAGGATCTGATCGGGTGTGATTGCGAGGACTGATGGGCGCATCTCTCCGGTATGACACAAAGTTTCGATCCTCTTGATCCTCAAGAAATCATGTCAATCCTGTAAATCCTGTTAACTCCCCTCCGCTCCGCTTTCCTGCGATCCTGCTCTTCCGCTTTCCTGCTTTCACACCTTCCGCGGCCGCGCCGCCCACTGCATTTTCTGGTTGAGCATCGTCCAGTAGCTGATTTGCGGATTACGAACCAGAAGCAGCGGCTGGGGGTACTTCTTCACGTAGACCTGCTCGTGCGCGCTGAGCTTGACCGTCTCCTGACCGTCGATCACCAGCGTCGTGCCGGCGTTCGCGGACATCAGGCGGATGCCGATGCCCGCATCGGGCCGCACGACCAGCGGACGGAACGAGAGGCTGTGGGCGCAGATGGGCGTCACGCACAGCGCATCGACACCCGGGCTGACGATCGGACCACCCGCGGCGATGTTGTAAGCAGTGGAGCCGGTCGGTGTGCAGATGATCATGCCGTCGCCGACCATCAAGGTCGCGCCGCGGTCCGTCGCGGTGGATCCCGGCTCGATAGCCAGTTGAATCTCCAGCATTCGGAAAGGCTCGCCCGCCGTAATCACCGCGTCGTTCAGTGCCAACGAGCGCAGCTTGCAATGATCCATGTCGAGTCGATCAACTCGGCAGTCGGCAGCCTCGGTGTCGAATACCAGAACCTCGATGAGCAAACGCCGCGTCGTGCGGCAGGTCCCATCCGCGACGCTCGACCAGTGGCGCTTCAGGTCGTCAATACTGAACTCCGCGAGAAATCCCAATTTGCC
>CAUZBA010000025.1:0-17057 GCA_963577635.1 Phycisphaerae bacterium | reverse complement strand
GAACATGCGCGCGAAAATTAATCCGAATGCGTATCAATGGGTGCGATTCATCAAGCGACCGCCCTGCGGTCGCTTGACCCGGATATAAACAAGCACGACCCGGGCAGAGGATGCACCGGGTCGCACTCGATCAGGGGTCGGATGTGGGTCAGCCTGCCAGGAGCGCAAGCTTCGGTTTGCGCTTGCGGGCCGGAATCTGCTGCGGCCGGGCCGGCAATGGCGCGTTCCTGAACTGAGGCTTCATGAGAATCATGAACGGTCGTATCGTGCGCTGAGAGTCGTATGTGCCGGAATTGGATCCCCAATACGTCCGAGCTCGCGGTGCCCTCAGACTCCAGGCCAGACGCTGCGCGGCGGGGATGTGATGGTTTTCGTCGATCTTGTAGAAGCCCTGACGGATGTAGTCTTTCTCAGGGTCCAGCCAGACGGTTACGTTGACCACCTGCACCTCGATCAGGTGCGGGTGTACAGGCTGGTCGCTCAGTTCGCGTGACACCACCGAGGCCGAGTCGACGACGTGCCGCGTGATCGCCTGCGCAGTGCGCGTTCGTATCGGCCGGCTGTGCGTCACCGCGTGAGCACCGGGCCGGTTGGCCGCCAACAGGTCACTGGGGGACATCACGGCCGCTCCGGCCGCGATCGATGCGATCCACGTACCCACCCAAAAGCTGCGCCGCATGGCATCTCTCCGTCCCGCTGCCGGCCTTCTCCCCGCCGGCGCGTCTCTGTTTGCGCCTCCAAATCTCACCAATTCCCGTAAGCGTCCTGTCTCCTCACGCCACGTTGCCCTGCGTCTCCGGCGTCTGCTGCTTCTCTTGCGTCCCTGACGTCCGTGCGTCTCTTGCGTCTCTCTACCGTCTCAAATCTTCTCAGTTCCTGGCCACCGTTCCGGGCCGTCCGGCGGTGGTGGCCTTCCCATCCGAGCGACGATTAAACAATGGCAACCGCAATGCCAAAGTTTCCGCCCCCAGAAAATTATCCGTATATCCTTACAAATAAAACACTTAAGTCAATAACCAGAATCCAGTGATCAAACGACCAGACATACCGGATGTTGGCCGCAGGCAACGCCGAGCGTCGCCCGGGCGCGGCGTTGATTCTCCGCCACCACACATCACTAGCTCTGCTTATCATAGCCTCACTGCCCGGCGGAACACAGCGGTCCGGTGCTGAAACCAAGAATTCGGACATCTTTTTTCGATCCCCATCTGCCATGGCCGAACCGATCGGACTCATCGCCGGGCAAGGACTGCTGCCGGTCCTGGAGGCCCGTGGCATGCGTGCCGCAGGCCGCTCTGTCGGGTGCGTCGCATTGGGCGGCCAGGTCCACCCGGATCTTCGCGCCGAGTGCGATCGATTCGCCAACTCCGGCATCATCCGCCTGGGCCGATGGATCCGCCTGCTGCGGCGATGGGGTACGCGTGAAGCGGTTCTGGTGGGACGCGTCAACAAGGCGCGGATCTACGAGCCGCTGCGATTGCTTCGCCAGATGCCCGACCTGCGTGCCGCGCGTGTCTGGTTCCGGGCCCTGCGGCACGACAAGCGAAGCCACGCACTGCTCGGCGCGGTGGCCGACGAACTGCATTGGGCCGGCATCGAATTGATCGACTCAACGCGATATATCAGCGAACACCTGGCACACCGTGGCGTTCTGACCACCGCGGACCCCACCGACGATCAGGCCGCCGCGATCGAGTACGCGCTTCCCATCGTCCGCCGCCTGGCGGAACTCGATATCGGCCAGTCGATCGCAGTGACGCCGCGACAGGTCCTCGCGGTGGAGGCCATCGAGGGTACCGACGCGATGATCGATCGCGCAGGCGACGTCTGCGATTCAGATTCGTGGGTCCTCGTCAAGGTGGCGAAGAAGTCACACGATATGCGGTTCGACGTTCCCTCGGTCGGTCCGGACACGATCGAACGGATGAAGGCCGGCCGCGCCGCGTGCCTGGCGATCGAAGCCGATCGCACGATCATTCTGGACAAGCAGCAGACGCTCGCCGATGCCGATCGCGCGGGGATCGTCGTCGTAGGGATTTAGCTTGAATCCGCGACCAGGACGCGCGGAAGGCCCTCGTGATCAGCCAGGACGTGAACATTGATAAGTCCATCGGCCTGTTCGGCCAATCGCCCGACCGCCTCTTTCTGGGACGCGGCGATTTCCAGTACCAATTGCCCGGGCCGTTCGAGATGCTCGTGTGACCCTGCAATGAGCGGCCGCAGAAACTTGAGCCCGTCTACACCGCCGCGTAAGGCCACGGACGGTTCACACTGCTTCACGTTCGGGGGGACTTGCTGCCATTCGTCGTCGCTGATGTAGGGCGGGTTGCTCAGCAGGTACCGGAACCGCTCGCGTTCCACCGGCTCCAGCAGATTCCCCTTGCGGAACTCAATTCTGTCCGCGACGTCGTGGGCCGCCGCATTGCGTTGCGCGAGCTGCAGGGTTTCGTCGCTGATGTCCGTAGCGATCACCCGGCTGTTGGGAATGTTTTTGGCGACGCCCACGGCAATCGCCCCGCACCCGGTGCCAATGTCGGCCACGAATGGTGCGTGAAAGCCCGGCGTGCGGCGGGCGTGCTGAACCACGTATTCGACGATCGTCTCCGTGCTGGGGCGCGGGATGAGCACCGAAGGGTTGACCTCGAAAAGAAGTGAGAAAAAGGGCGCCGTGCCCACGAGATAGTCCACGGGTTCGTGCGACGCGGCACGCTGGATCAATTCACGGAATGCGGCTCGCTCCAGATCGGTCGAAGGCCGGTCGCCGTCCATGTACAGCTTCAGCCGCTGGACGCCCAGCACATGAGCCAACAGCATCTCCGACGCGAGCCGCGGATGCTCCACGCCGTTGCGGTCCAGGTGGCGCGTCGTCCACGTCAGGAGTCGACGCGTGGTCCAAGGACCGGATTCATCTTGACCTGCCCGCTTCGCCATCTGATTCGATTGTACCGGCGCGACCCGCCCGCGACGCCGGGCTGGCTAGAGACAAGGCTTTCTCGCTGATAGCATCGACGCGATGCATGTGGCTTTGATCGCCGACACACCGTGGCTGGCCGAGGAAATGCCAACGTTTCGGCATCTTGCCGTCGGGCTGATCGATGAACAGGTCCGCGTGGCCCAGGTCGTGCCACCGACCATCGATGAACAGGATCTGAATCCGCTCGGTGACTGGTTGACCTGGCAGGATTCACCCTGGCGGTGGATGCGCCGCTGGCAACTACCGCGCCATTCCGCGTCGATGCACAACATGGGCGTCGATGTGGTCCACGCACTGGATGGCCGGCTCTGGGAAGGCGCCATGCACCTGGCCCATCGGCTCAACGCGAATCTGGTGCTCACGAGCGCCAGCCCTTCCGACGCGACGATGCTGCGCCGAATTGCGCCTCGACTCGACCGGACACGCACGGCGATCGCCGCCGGCACGGAACCGCTCCGCGACCTAATGCGTCAGAGCGTCGCAGATCGCGCCGAGGTGCACCTGGTTCGACCCGGCGTGCACGTGGGGGGCGACGACGAAGCGACGAAGCGTAATGGCGATGACCTGTGTGCCGTGATCAGCGGCACAGGCCGACTCGATGCCGACTACGAATGCCTTTTCGACGCCCTGCGCCGGATCGTTGCCGATCTGCCGGATGCACAGTTCTTCCTGGACGCGCAATCCGCCGATGTTCATCCGCTATGGAACGCGGCGCGACGTTTCGGGCTGCTGGCCAATATGAATCTCGTACCCGCAATGCCGGGTCATCGGGGGACCATGTGCGGCGCCGACATGCTGATCCACCCCCAGGCGCTGAACCGGGCCCGGGGGTTGACATTGCAGGCGATGGCCTACGGTCTACCCGTCCTTGCCCGTGCCGACACCTGGCTCGATTACCTGGTCGAGGACCGCACGGCCTGGTTGGTCGACGCGCAGGATCCTCAGATCTGGTACCGCTTGATTCGGGGCATCGTGGACGATCCCGACAAGGGGCGGCGCCTCGGGGCCAGGGCCCGACAGTGGGTGCGCGACCGACATCTGGCGTCCGAGCAGGTTGCTGCCACGCTCGGCGTCTATCGCGGGCTTACGGCCGAGGCTCTAAAATTCCCTCATGATCCGTCACCAGGAAGTTGACTGCGATACGGACATGTGGATCGCCGAAACGATTCGAGAGACGCGCCGACGCCGCAAGGCGATGAAAGGCCGGATTGCTCTGGTGGCCACAATGGGCGCGTTGCACGAAGGCCACCAGTCCCTGATCGACACCGCCAAGCGCGTCGCAGACCACATCCTGGTCAGCATTTTCGTGAACCCGTCACAATTCGGCCCCAACGAGGATTATGAGAAATACCCGCGCCCGCTGGAAGATGACCTCGAGATGTGCCGCCGCGCCGGCGTCGAAGGCGTCCTGTGTCCGGATGCCGACCAGATCTATCCTCCCGGGCAGATCGCCAGCGAAGTGACCGTGCCTGAACTGGCCAAAGTGCTCGAAGGTGAGTACCGGCCACACCACTTCGCGGGCGTGTGCCGCGTGGTCCTCAAGCTGCTGAACATTTTTCAGCCGCACCTGACATGCTTCGGACAGAAAGATTTTCAGCAGATGCGGGTCGTCGAGTCGCTTGTTCGCGACCTGAATCTCCCGGTCGAGGTTGTCGAGTGCCCCACCGTTCGCGAGCCGGACGGGTTGGCAGTGTCATCGCGAAACAAGTATCTCAGCGGGCCTCTGCGGCCGAAGGCACTGGGCTTGTACAAGGCCCTCGTGCAGGCAACGATGCTGATCGAGCAGGACGCAGAGACGGATCCTCGCGTGGTGGAACGGTCGATGGCGCACGTCATGCAATCACATCAGGTTCAAGTGGATTACGCCGTGGTACGCCATCCGGCGATCCTGGCACCACTGGATTGCATTGAACCGCGCGTCACCGGTGGCATCGTTGCCCTGGTTGCCGGGCGCGTAGGCCACGTCCGGCTGATCGACAACATGCTGATTGGATGTTTGCCGCAGAAGTGAGTGAGATGGTGCGCGACGGACCGAAAGGGAAGGGTCGAATCGTGATTCTCTTACTTACTCTCGGAACGCGAGGGCGCTTCCTCTGCGGGGACCGGCTCGATGCGATCTGAGGTGGCGCCGCGCCGGTGACGCCGTACGATGATCGGCCCCGTCACTGCGTCTTCGGTCGCAACGGGGTTCCTTCGATTCAGCATCGGGCGCAACGAAGGTCGAATCCGGCCGTCGCCGGCGTAGACTCGGCCCGAAACTCCTGTGTAGATGCGGCCGTCGATACGGGGATCGATCCGGGGACCGACGGCGGCAAACTTGGATACCGCAGGCGTTGTGGTGACGCTGGGCAGCGGTGTCAGGTCATACACGGTGTTCGGCGGCACCAGCTCGACGAACTCGCCGTCGAACCGCGGCGCGATATTGCGGTCGAAATGGCGCCTGTCAACGATAACCAGGTAATCCGGCCGGTCATATCGGGCGCGAAAGCCCGTTCCGACTCGAACGTACGAAGTCTTATTGAGGGTCAGGCCGGTGACAGCGTCTGTTTCCACGCGGAACAGGGAAGTCTGTTCACCGATCGTGCGCAGGCCCGGCTGAATCACGCGCATGCTGCTGGTCAGGGGGTCAAGGTCGCCAACGGCCTGATCGACGGGCTGCCAGTCAGCCGGCGGCGCTGCCGCCCCGGCAGTGGCCACGGCCAAGACCGTCAATGTGGCGATGACGTTTCGCATGGTTCCTATTCCAGCCCCGCGGCACCTGCCCGAATTACTGACCCTGTTCGGCACCCTCGTCTGGATTCGACTCGGCCTCTGGCTGCACCTCGATCGCCTCCATAAACTCCGCACCATCTTCGCCCGGGGGCGTTTTGACCTCATCCGCGGGCAGGTCGGGTACGACCGTCTCGGGGGCCGTATCGGGACCGGTGGTGGACGGCCTCGTGTCCGTCTCCGTCGACAAGGTCTGCATGGTCACCGGCGGCGGCGTTTCGATCGGCTGCATATCAGGCGGAAACTCCGGTGCCGGCCGCAGCGTGACTTTGATCATGAATGGCATGCCGGGCAGGTCCCGTCGGTGCCATTCGATGGGAAGATGGCGGCCGAGTTTCGGGCGCAGATTGTACAGGCGCCAACTCATCTTGGTGGCCGGCTCCATGTTCGCCCGCAGCGGCTCGAATTCAAGGGGGCGGTCGAAATCGAGGACAAGCTTGTGCTGCACGGGGATATCCATTTCCCACAGCGTCTTGTCGCGGTGGTGATCAACCAGTGCCACTGACATGGGCTTGTCGACGGTGCTGACGAAGGCATACTTGTCCATGCTGCAACCGATCAGCACCGAAGCCAGGCCGAGCAGCAGCATCACATTACGCAAGGGGGATCCGTGCATGAAATCGGTCCTTGTTCATGGTCGCCGAAGCGTATCCAGGTACCATAAAGAATAGACCATACGCGACGTCGGAGCCAGATAGCGTGGAACAGGCCAACGCGGGCAAGGGTCCGGCAACACCGAATGCCGCATTCACACGGCGGACGCTCTTTCGTCGGATCGTGCTCGGTGGCCTGGAACAGGCAGAGCAGGTCGGCCGACAGCTGTCCGAAGGCGTGGAATCCCATCTGGGCATGCGCCGGGAACGCCCGATAACCCTTCTGCGGCCACCCGGAGCGATGCCGGAAGCGCAGTTCGAGGGAACCTGCAGCCAATGTGGGATGTGCGTCGCCGCGTGTCCGGCGAAGTGCATTATGTTGTCGCCAGACGACCCAGGGACCGGGCAGCGCGCAGTGGCCGAGGGTCACCCCTACATCGTCGCCCGCGAATCACCTTGCGTGGTGTGTGACGAGCTTTCGTGCATGAACGTCTGTCCGACCGGGGCCCTCTCGCTGGTTTCCGGCGCCGAAAAGATCCGGATGGGTGTCGCACACGTCGATATTCAGAGGTGCCTGCGAACCGCGCCGTCGGACCGTGGGCAAAACGTGTCGGCCGGCGGCCCGCAGGCCGGCGGCGAGGACTGCCGCATCTGCGTGACGCAGTGTCCCCTGGGTGAAAAGGCGATCGGTGTGGACAGCAACGGAGTCATCGAGGTACGCAGCGGCTGCATCGGCTGCGGTGTCTGCGAATGGGCGTGCCCGACGGAGCCGGCGAGCATTTATGTCGAAGCGACGGAGCGCGTGAGCCGGGACGCGTGAGCCGGGACGGCGAGCGCCGTCGCGACTGAAGAAGGAGCGACGGAACCCATCACTCTCCGGCACAACAGTCACCGGTATGACCAAGAATCGCCTGAGGCGAGTTCGGAATCCGCGACTCATTGAATAGCGAGCCACGGAATGCCTTGTCCCCCTGTCGAGCGACGGAACCCCGCGACGACTGGCACGGGCGACGTCTGTGACAGTAATCTTATGAGACAGGTTTCCCTTCCCTCGCGAATGAGCAGAGAGCGACGCAGATTCGCAACGGCGCGCACGACTGACTACGGCGTGACGCTCAATAGCAAGTAACAAATAGCAAATAGCCAACAGTAAATAATCCCAGATTAAGCGGCCGCGGCCGCTTAATCTGGGATTGACTATTTGTTATCCGTTTCATCAACGACCAATACGCACGCACCCCGACTCCCCCACGTCGGACACGGGCTGCTCCAGCCGCCACTTGATCGAACTGTCGCCGCAGTCGATGTGCACCGCGAAGAAGCGGCCGCGGTAACGCCAGAAACATGGCCAGATGACGTGACGATCGGTCGGCGGCAATTCCAGGTCAGCGATAGCTGAAGCGTCGTGCCACTCCAGGCGACCTTCGGCAATCTCGGCCCGCTGAATCTCGACGGGGCGTGTCACCTCGTAGAGGAACATCAGCCAGTGCGCCTCGCCCGCGTAGCCGGCTTCCGACACCAGCCCGGTCAGGTGCAGGTCCGCCACTTCGAGATCGAGCCCCGATTCCTCGTGGATCTCACGCAGCGCGCACGATGTCGGGCTCTCGCCGGACGGTTGGTCGAGCTTTCCGCCTATCGGCGAATAGAGATCCTGATTGGGAGGTTTGCGCCGGTGCAGGAGCAACAGTTGACCGGCGTCGTTGAAAAGGTAGCACAATACCGCGATGCGGTGCGGCAGAATCTCGGTCATGGGTCGAGTCTACTCGGCAAACGACTCCTCTTCACTCGGGGCGGCGACGGGTGCGTCCGCCGGCTCCGTCCAGTCCTCGGCATTGTCGATCGTCAGCTGAGTGTGGCAGGTCTTGCGGTACCCGAGCTTACGGACCACTTCGAGCACTTCCGTCCAGCTTGGGTAGGGGCGATCGTTCACCATTTTGTAGGCATTTATGGTCATGAGGAACAGATACTGTTCCGGCGACATCTCCCCTTCTTCGGCCGCGATCATGAAGTCGGATCGGCGGCGTCCGGGCCCGCGACGGCGCTCCAGACCGGTGCCAGCCGAACGCTGGTCAACCACCGTGCTTCGCCGGTCGGCAGACCGTTGACGCTTCTTGGTACCGTCTTCAGTTTCTTGTTGACTCTTTGCCATGCTTTTCTCCCACTGGTCGGCCCGCGGCCGCACCCACGGCCGATCATCTCATGAATCCTGAATCGCCCGCGAAACCCTCCTCCTCTTCGAGAGCGTCATCGTCGTCCTCGTCCTCATCGTCGTCCGAATCTTCGTCATCGTCGTCGAAGAAATCGTCGTCGTCGTCGTCGTCGTCGTCGTCATCGTCATCGTCATCGTCATCGTCATCGTCATCGTCCTCGTCCTCGTCATCGTCCTCATCGGCAAATTCGTCGTCCTCCTCTAGATCGTCTTCGCCGGGTGCGGCCATCATGAACTCGTCTTCGGCGTCGTGGTCCGAGGATCGCTTATCGGCCGTGCCATCCACCAAGCTTCTGATGTCACTCGATTCGGTCATGGTCCGTACCTCCATCGCGATCGGCTTGTCACCTGTCATGCCATTATTACATGTCACCGTGTCGTGCCATAAACAGACCGCGGCACCTTGCCGCTTCGACCCTGTCCGATGTTGGCGGTTACAGTATCGGGGAACCCGATTTTGTCAATGGGTTTCTCCGTCCGTCGGTCGATTTCGCTCGCATGGCCTTCCCCCGTAGAATCGAGGGGTGCGAAGGCAGTCGTGGCCCAGTCCGGCTGCTATGGAAGGACGATCGGCATGGACCGGCGCAATGCTCAACCGGTGATGACGTGGAACATGACCGCCGCGGTGGCCACCTGGCTGCTGCCGGGGTTGGGGCACTACCTGATCGGCGAACGCCGTCGCGGATCGATCCTGGCCGCCACCGTCGGAACGATATGGCTCGCGGGTCTGCTGATCGGTGGCGTCAGCGTCATCGACCGGCGTGATCACCCGGCCTGGTTCCTCGGCCAGATGCTGCTGGCGCCGTCCGTAGTTGTAGACTTCGGCCACCAGTACCTGCGGAACCAGACACCGAATCCCGTTCCGAACCCAACCAGTTCACCGCCCTACGAGCCGAGTTTCGGCCAGGTCTACGAGCAAGGCATGCTGTATACGCTTCTGGCGGGCCTGATGAACCTGCTGGCGATCATGGACGTTGCCTACCACCATCAGGTCCGGCCGGCCGGCCGCCGTGAGGACGGCGAGCGTTCGGCTCGCGCCGCGATCGGAGATGCGCCTTGAACGCTTTCATCGGCGCGATACAGCACGGCGTCGCGGTGGTCGCCGCAACGCTCGCCGCCGTCTACCGTCCATTCCTGGAGCCGCTACGTCTGGATAGTTACTGGCTGCTGCTGATGATGCCGCTGGCAATCGCCATCTCGGTGGCTTACAAGGCCATCAAGCTCGACGATCTCGCACATCTTCCGCGAGAGGCGACCTTCCTGGCCGTACAGATCATTGCGTTCATGGCCATGGCCGCCGCCTCCCTGTGGCTCCTGACGGAACTTGTGTAGGTCACATCTTCCATGAACGATCTACTGGCTCAGCTGATCGACGATCGACCGCTGTCGATCGAGGCGTTCGACCAGATCATGGCGGGCCGGGTCAATGTCGCCCAGATGGCGGCCGTGCTGGCCCTGATCCAGAGACGCGGTGCCACCATCGATGAGATCACCGGCGCCGCGACCGTCATGCGCCGCAGGGTCACGCCGGTCACCGTCCCCGATCACCTCACGGTGATCGATACGTGCGGCACTGGCGGAGACCACGCCTCGACTTTTAATATCTCCACCGCGGCGGCGATCGTTGCCGCGGCCTCCGGCCGTCCCCGGAACGTGGCGGTCGCCAAGCACGGCAACCGCGCGGTGACCAGCAAGAGCGGCAGTTCGCAGGTTCTCGAGACGCTCGGCGTCAAATTGCGCGTCACCCCGCAAACCCTGACACGTTGCCTCGACGAGGCCGGCCTCTGCTTCTGTTTCGCGCCGGCGCACCACCCGGCCATGAAGCACGCCGCTCCGGTCCGCGCCGATCTCGGGTTCCGGACGATATTCAATCTGCTCGGCCCGCTGACCAACCCCGCCGCGGCCCGGCGCCAGATCATCGGAGTCTTCAGTGAGTCGCTGACCGAGCCGATCGCCAGCGTTCTTCAGAAACTGGGGACCGAACAGGCGATGGTCGTATGCGGCCGCCACGGCAGTGGCACTCTTGACGAATTATCGACGACGGGTCCGACACGCGTCAGCCGCCTGCGCCAAAACAGAATCGAAACATCGCAGATCGATCCCGGATCGCTTGGCCTTGCCGCCGCCGTACCGGACGACCTTAAAGCGGACGGCGCCGAACGCAGCGCCGAAATCATTCGCCGAATCCTTGACGGCCGCAAGGGCGCGGCAAGAGATATTGTCATGCTCAACACCGCCGCGGCTCTGGTCGTGGCTGATCTTGCCGAGGGACTGGACGACGGCCTCAAGGCCGCCGCCGACGCGATCGACACGGGCGCGGCCGCCTCGTGCCTGGAGAAACTGGTCGCGCTGACACAGGGTGAAGAAGAAGCGACTGAGCGACGAAGCGACAAAGCTACGAAGGGGGGACGTGGCAGCGACCCGTGAGGTTGGGCTGCGCCAGCGCCGCGGCCGTAACACGAACAAATGTCATTCATTTTCCGCACACCGAGCAAACCCCCCGACCACCACCCCTTCGTCGCTTCGTCGCTCCGTCGCTCCGTCGCTTCTTAAAAAAATGCTCCAACTCGAACGCGTGTACAAGTCGTATCGCCGGGGCCCGCAGAGGATCGATGCGCTCAAGGGCGTGGATCTGTCCGTCGAAGCGCCCTGCTTCTGCGGCGTCATGGGGCCTTCCGGCAGCGGCAAGACCACGTTGCTTCAGCTCATTGCGGGCCTGGACCGGCCCGACGAGGGCCGCGTCGTGGTTGACAACATCGACTTGGCGGGACTTTCTGAATCGAAGTTGTCGGCGTTTCGGCGCCGAAGCGTCGGCATTATCTTTCAGCAATACAACCTGATCTCGACGCTCTCGGGGCGTCAGAACATCGCCCTGCCCGGCGTCCTCGACCGTCGGCCGCGTCAATGGATCGACCGCCGCGTGGACGAGCTGGTCGAGCAACTGGGCATCGCCGATCGCGCGTCGCATCGTCCCGACGCGCTTTCCGGCGGCGAACAGCAGCGCATGGCCATCGCGCGGGCATTGCTGCTGCGGCCATCGGTCCTGCTCGCCGACGAACCCACCGGTGCTCTGGACTCAACCAGCAGCGACCTGCTTTGGCAACTGCTGGCCGACCTGGCCAGGCAGCAGCAGATTACCGTGCTCATGGTGACGCACGAACCCGCCGCCGCGATTCACTGTCATCGGGTGTTCGTTCTGGCCGACGGCAGTGTCCGGGGCCAATTCGAGGTGGACCGGAACGATGCGAGCAATCTGGCAACTCGCTATCAGCAACTTAGCGGGTAGACGCGGGCGCAGCCTGCTTCTGATCATGGCCGTGACGCTGGCGACCGCACTTTCGGTCGCCGCCGCCGCGGTGTTGGGGACCATCCACGGATCACTTCGCCACGCGGTCGGCGAGATGACCGGTTTCAGCGACGTCATCGTGCGGCACCGGTACGGCGACCGCATCCGGGCGTCATTGCTCGACATGATCACGACGTTGCCGGAGGTGGAACGGATCACGGGCCGTTTCGGAACGGCCACCACACTCCACCACACAGACAGCGGTGGCCAGACTCACGCGGTGGCCATCGGCGTTGAACTCGAACGGGACGCCGCGCTGAACCCCTTGAGCCTGGTCGCGGGGCGGCCGGCGCGCCGTGGCGACGAGATGGTCATTGACCAGTTCGTTGCCGAAAAGCTCGGCGCCGAAGTGGGCGACTCGATCGAAGCCGAGTCCGGTGGCGGATTCGATCTTCTCGCCGGGCTGGCCGACCGAATGCTCGGTTATCGCCGCAGTCTCTGGTCGCGCGATCCGGGGTCGGCCGGCCGCTCGCGGTTTCAGATCGTCGGTATCGCGAAGCGGGAGAGGCTACAGATACTTCAGCGACCCTCGGCGATGATCGCGATCGATCGCGCCTACAGCCTCGCGGGCCTGGACGACGTGTACGACACGATCCACGTGAAGCTGGCCGACGGCGTCGACGCGCAGACGTTTCGCGACCGCTACGAATCGGCGCTACCGCGCGATGTCCGGTTCCAGACCGCGGCGGGATTGTCCTCCGGAGCCAACCGTGCGCTGCGGGCCATGCGCCTGGCGGAGCTCGTGATCAACCTGGTCGTCCTGCTGTCGTGCGCCATGCTGATCCTTACGGGCCTGACGACGGCGGTGGAGCAGCGACAGCGCGAGCTGGCACTGCTGCGGTGTATCGGCGCGACGCGAGGTCAGATCGCCATGTCACAACTGCTGTGCGGTCTGCTCCTCACGATCTGTGCCATCGCACCCGCGTTGCCGCTGGGACTCTTCCTCGGCTACCTGATCATCGTCAGGCACGCCGATACCCTGATCGGCGGCTTCGCGCCCGATGGTCGCGGCATGGTCATCGCGGTCGTCGCGGCGTTGCTCGCGGGTCTGCTCGGCGCCGCCTACCCGGCGTGTCGCGCGATGCGCATCAGTCCACTGCGAGCCATGACCACGCGGGCCGCGCCGGCCTCGTCGCGCGGCGTCATCGCGTGTCTGGTGATCGGACTGGCGTTTGCGGCGACCCAGCCGGTAGCCATGTTGCTGCGGCTGCCCAAGGATCTGGTCTTCTGGATCTATCTCTACGCCGGGATCGCCCTGACGTTCATCGGATACTTTCTGCTCAGCGTTCCGCTGACCGCCGTCCTGGCCCGAGTGCTCGGACCGATCCTTGCGCGGTTCCTTCGCGTCCCGGAAGACCTGCTGCGCCAGTCCGTGGGTGCCACGACCGTGCGGCACGGTTTCACCGGCGCATCGTTGATGGTCGGCGTGGCCATGCTCGTGTCGACCTGGATGGGCGGTCGAAGCCTCGTTTCTGACTGGCTGTCGAACGTGAAGTTGCCCGACGGTTTCGTGCATAGCCCATTCCCCATGACCGACCGGCAGTGGCAGCGCCTCCAGTCGAGCAGCGCGATCTCGTCGCTGTGTCCCACCACGGCGTTCAAGGTCGAATTGCAGAATGTGCGATTCGGGGCCACCGACATCGTCCCGCCGCACACGCTGTTCTCGTGCTTTAACCCACGTGAGTTTTTTCTCATGACGGAAATGGATTGGGTGCAGGGCGATCGCGAGTCGGCGCTGAAGCGGCTCGACGAAGGTCGCGCCGTGCTCGTGAGCCGCGAGTACCTCGTCGCGCACGGCATCGGCGTGGGCAGCAAACTTACCGTGTTGACCGAGGTTTCCGGACCGGTCGAATTTGACGTCGTGGGCGTCGTGTCATCCCCGGGCCTTGATGTGGCCGTCAGCTTCTTCGGCATCCACCGTTACTACGCCGATGCGGCGGTGAGCACGATCTTCGGAACCCGAGCCGATGCGGCTCGCTACTTTCACAACGAAACGATCAACCTCGTGCTGGTGCGCTTTCGACCCGACCTGACCAATGCAGAGGCGATGGTCCAACTCCGCAAAGACGTTGACGATTTCATGATCGTCGGCAGCGCAAGCAACATCCGTGGCTTCGTCGACGCCGTCTACGCCGGCCTGCTGGCCACGGCGAGCAGCGTCGCCGTCGCCATGCTTCTGATGGCCTGTTTCGGACTTGGAAATATCATCATCGCCAACCTCACGGCGCGGCGATTCGAATTCGGCGTGCTGCGCGGTGTCGGCGCGCCACGATCCCTGCTGGCGCGCCTGGTCATGGCCGAAACGCTGCTCATCGCCGCGGTCGGGTGCGTCCTGGGGACAGGACTCGGCGTGCAATCTTCACTGATCGAACACGAATTCATGCGCCGCCTGTACGGGTTGGACGCGTCGCCGCGCATCCCCTGGGACGTCATCGTCCTCGGATGCGCCACCGCAACGCTGCTGGCCCTCCTGGCCACGCTGCCAGCCGTATGGCATCTGATGCGGGTTCATCCGCGGGCGCTGTTAGCGGTTGGGCGAGAAGGATGAGGGGAGTGAATAGCGACGGAGCGACGGAGCGACGAAGGGGTTGCTATTCGGTGTGCCGTTCCGGCGTGGCGGTCGCGTGATGTATTTGACGTGTGGATCATTGCCGCTGCTGTCCCACAGTCGTCTCGTTCCACGCATGCGATGCCTTTTCCTTCGTCGCTTCGTCGCTGCTCTTCACCCATGCCGGCTCAGTTGGAGTGGCTAAGATTCCCCCATGCCCGATCGCTCATTCAATCTCGCCATCGAGACCTCCAGCCGTTGCGGATCAATCAGCCTGGGACGCGACGACCGTCTGCTGGAAAGCGTCGAGCTCGATCAACCGCAACGCCACAACGTCGCCCTGATGCCGGGCATCGATGCGATGGTCGCCCGGCACGGCGCGACAGCCGGGCAGCTTGGTGAGGTGTACGTGTCGATCGGCCCGGGTTCGTTCACGGGTCTGCGGGTCGCCGTCGCCACCGCGAAAATGCTCGCGCTCACCGGCGGCGCGTGCACCGTGGCCGTGCCGACGATCGAAGTGACGGCGCGCAACTGTCCACCTGATGTGAAACATCTGGCAGTCTGTCTCAGTTGCAAGCACGATCGAATTTATGCTGGCCTGTTCGATCGCGTAGGCGATACGATTCGCCCCAACGGGCAGCCCCGTCTGATGACCGTGACGCAGCTGCTCGCCGAGTCGCCGCGACCCCTGGCGATACTCGGCGACCCGTTGCCCGACATGGATGGCCCGGGCACGAACGCGGGCGACACGATACGCCACCTGCCGCCGGAGTTGGCGATTCCGCGCAGCGACCACGTCTGGCACCTGGGCCGCGAGTCGGCCCGGGCCGGGCGCACGACTGACCCCTTTGCCCTGCTGCCGCTTTACGCAAGAGAGCCCGAGGCCGTTGAGCTGTGGAACAGCCAGCGTCGGTAGCTGGGCATACAATACGGTGCTCCCTAAACCACCGTCCCCTTGCGAATCGCGGACCACGCCCATGGTGCCCAAGGTCGTCATCGTCGGTCGGCCTAACGTCGGCAAGTCGAGCCTGCTCAACATGCTGGCACGACGTCGCATCAGCATCGTGGCGCCGGAACCCGGCGTGACGCGCGATCGCGTGAGCGCGACGGTGGACCTGTCCAGGGTGCTCGATGCCGACGATACGTCGCGTACCGTCGAAATGATCGACACAGGCGGATTCGGACTCGGGACAGGCGATCACAGTCTCGTCGAAGCCGTTGAGCGCCAGATCGCCCATGGTCTGGCCGACGCGCAACTGATCCTTTTCGTGGTGGACGCGCAGGCTGGCATCCTGCCACTTGACGAGCAGATCGCCCGCATGCTCCGCGCCGACAACCGGGCAACGCCCATCCTTCTGGTCGCGAACAAGGTGGACTCCGCCGCGCATGAGTCGGCAGCTCTGGAGGCTTGCGAATTCGGCCTGGGGCTACCGTTGGTCGTCTCCGCCACGAGCAGCTACCGCAAAACCGACCTGCTCAGGGCGATCCACGATCGAATCAACTGGAATGCCACCGACGACGATGATCAGGATGATTCGGCCCTCGATGCAGGCATCTGCCTGGCCGTAGTCGGCAAACGGAATGCCGGCAAGAGCACGCTCATCAACGCCCTCACCGGCTCCGAGCGCGTGATCGTCAGCACCCAGGAGGGCACCACGCGAGACGCCGTCGACGTGCGGTTGCAGTTCGACGGCAGAACGTTCACCGCGATCGACACCGCCGGCGTTCGGCGGCGAAAGAGCGTGGCCGACGACCTCGAGTACTACAGCATTCATCGCGCCTTGCGATCGATCCGACGCGCCGACGTCGTCATGCTCCTGATCGACGCGGCCGTTCCGGTCAGCCAGGTGGACAACCAGTTGTGCACGCACATTCTCGACCACCACAAGCCATGCGTCGTGGTGATCAACAAGTGGGACCTTGCCCAGCAGGACCACACGCCCGATCAATACGCAACCTATCTCGAGGACACTCTGGGTGGCATGTCCTTCGCGCCCATCACGTTTATCAGCGCTGCGCGCCGCGAAGGGCTGGCGGACCTGCTGGCGATGGCCAGAAACCTGCACGAACAGGCCTCGTGTCGTGTCTCTACGGGCGAACTAAACCGCCATCTGGAGAAAATCGTCGCCGGCAGCGCACCGCGGTCGAAGAGCGGGAAACTGGCGAAGATTCTCTATGCAACGCAGACGGAAGTGCGACCGCCCACGGTGTGCCTGTGGGTCAATTATCCGCAGATATTCGACGCCACCTATCGAAGATTCCTGATGAATCGATTTCGCGAAGTTCTGCCGTTCAGCGAGGTGCCCATCAGGCTTTTGATCCACGACAGGCACAAGGCACCGTCACTGCCTCATCGGTCGTAACGCCGCCCGCGACTGCCGCCGGCCAGACGGTCAGACACGCCCTAGTACTACAACGCTACGAAAGCTCAAGACATCATAGTCACTGATCCGATTGATACTTACGGCCATGGTGGTCGTAAGGATATTTTGGCATGGATGCCCAAACCATTCTTCGGATCAGGCCGTCGTTGACGCAGTATCTGACTCAGTTCGACGACTGTTTTGGACGGGTAAACAGTCGGCGTCACCTCGACACGTACATCGAGGGACAGCTCA
>CAUZBA010000024.1:0-17082 GCA_963577635.1 Phycisphaerae bacterium | reverse complement strand
GTGTAAATTATTTTATTACAATAATTTACATTATTTGTCAGGCCTCGAATCGATCATGCATTTTTTCACATATCTGGGCGAATTATGATTTCTGTCTCCTGCGGTCGGATCGTCACGGCCGACCGGCGGCGGGCCGCCTTAGAAGATCTGGCTGACCTCTGTAAGCAGATCAATAGAGTCTTCTGCGCTGCCGGCCCGGCCTGAAACCCCGCGGGATACCTGCTGCGGCCGGGCGGACGTGCCCGGCACATCGACGAATCCCGCATTAAGCAAGGTCTTCACGCTGGCGAATCCAGACCGTGAGAAATGGCGTGGCGCCGTACGCCCTCGGGGCGGAATCGCGATGACGCGCTCAAGCGCCGCGGTTGTCTCGTTCGCACCGTCAATGGCCAACACCGACGGCGCCACCGTGCCTGGGGCGCTCGGCGCCGACGCTCCGGCGGTCACCACCCCCGGGCCGCTCGGCTCGCCCCCGGGCAGGGCGGTGCCGCTCTGGTTCAACAGGATCTGCACATCAGGATTCAAGGAAACAATGCCGTCGCCGTTCAAGTCGACGAAGTGCGAGTAGTTGCCCGAGGTGATAATCGAACCGTTGCTGTTGAGCAGATTCTGCACGTCCGGGTTTAGCGAGACAAAGCCGTCGCCGTTGGTGTCCACGGGCAGGACGTTCAAGCGGAGCGAAAAGTCGCCTCCGGTGACAACGTCGATCGATGAAAGTGGCTTAATTGACGTCGAATTGGTTGTGTGTCCGATCCGAAATACAATCCGACGCGAAATGCCAAAGCAAGACACGTCCATTTTTGATCCCGAACGCTTCATTACGGATCGACTGCGCGCCATCGACGCGTCCGGGATTCGCCGCGTCTTCGATCTCGGGGCGCAGTTGAAGGACCCGATCAATCTCTCGATCGGCCAGCCGGACTTCGACGTGCCGCAGGCGGTGAAGGATGCGGCGACGGCCGCGATCGAGAAAGGCCTGAACCGCTACACGGTGACGCAGGGAAACCGGCACCTGCGCGAGGTGATCGCGGCGCACATCGGCGAGGAGTTTCCCGCGCTCGCGTCGGGGCTTGCGGACGGGTCGCTGGGGACGCTGATCACGTCCGGTGTCTCGGGCGGTCTGGTTCTGGCGCTGATGACGTGCGTCGCCGAGGGCGACGAGGTGCTGATGCCCGACCCCTACTTCGTAATGTACAGGCACCTTGTGACGCTCACGGGCGCGACGCCCGTTTTGGTCGACACGTATCCCGACTTCCAGATGACCGCCGAGCGGATCAAGCCGTGCATCGGCCCGCGGGCGAAGATGCTGCTGTTCAATTCGCCGTCAAACCCCACCGGCGTCGTCGCCACCGAGCAGATCTGCCGCGACGTCGCCGACCTCGCCGAGCGGCGCGGCCTGCTGCTGTTGACCGACGAGATCTACGACGAATTCTGTTACGAGAAAAATGAACGCCCCGCCGGGTCGGGGCGAATGCGATGCCCGTCACCCGCCGCCGCCACGGCGAACCTGCTGCTGCTGCGCGGCTTCTCCAAGACGTACGCGATGACGGGGTGGCGCATGGGTTACGCCGTGGGCCCCACGCCGATCATCGAGCAGATGACCAAGCTGCAGCAGTACTCGTTCGTCTGCGCCCCGTCGATGGCCCAGGCCGCCGGGCCCGTGGCACTGAAGCAGGACATGAGCGCCAACGTCGAAGCCTATCGGCGCAAGCGTGACCGCATGGTCGAGCGGCTCAGCGGCGCCTACGAGCTGACCGTGCCGGGCGGCGCGTTCTACGCCTTCCCACGCGTGCCGCCGCACCTGGGCCTCAACGCGACGCAGTTCGTCGAGCGCGCCATCGAGCGCAACCTGCTGATCATTCCCGGCAACGTCTTCAGCGATCGTGACACGCACGTCAGGGTCAGTTATGCGTGTGATGACGAGACGCTCGAGCGGGGTCTGGACGTGCTGCTCGAATTGGCGGAAGGATAAGACCCAAACGTCTGTCGTACTCGTACTCGATTCCCTGGTTAGCGCAGAAGGCTACGAACAATCATCGATACGTTCGCCCCCGGGTAATTGTCGCCGTGAGATGTAGGGCTTGATTTCGAGTACGAGTACGAGTACGAGTACGATTGTCACTCGTTTCAAGTAACATTGAACATCTTGGCACCTTGATTTTCGAAGAATAAACCAGCATGGACAGTGAATTAACCCCCATCGCCGAAAAGGTCCACGCCGGCCAACGCCTCAGTAAGGAAGACGGCCGCGCGCTGATCGAGAGCCGCGACATCTGGACGATCGGGAGCCTCGCCGACAGCGTCCGGCGGCGGATGCACGGGCAGGTGGCGTACTACAACGTCAACCGGCACCTGAACTACTCGAACGTCTGCGCCCTGAGCTGCAAGTTCTGTTCGTTCTACCGCAAGAAAGATGCGCCCGGCGCTTACGAACACTCGGTCGAGCACATCGCCGAAGAGGCCCGGCGGGCGGCCGAGGCCGGCGCCACCGAGATCCACATCGTCGGCGGCCTGCACCCGTGGATGAAATTCTCCTATTACACCGACATGCTCCGGGCCATCGCCGAAGCGGCGGCGACGATCCATGTCAAGGCGTTCACCGCAGTGGAGATCGTGCACCTGGCCCGCATCGACCAGCGGCCGCGCGACATTCGCGGCGTTCTGCGCGACCTGGCAGAGGCCGGGCTTGGGTCGCTTCCCGGTGGCGGCGCCGAGGTCTTTGACGACCGCGTGCACGACGAGGCGTTCAAGGGCAAGATTCGTTCCGAGCAGTGGATCGAGGTGCACACCACGGCGCACGAACTGGGCATGATGTCCAACGCGACCATCCTCTACGGCCACATCGAATCACACGCCGAACGGATCCATCACCTCTGCACGCTGCGCGCCGCCCAGGACGAAGCGATCGAGGGCGGACACGGCGGGCGGTTCCAGACGGTCATTCCGCTGCCTTTCATCCCCGACGAGTCGCAGCTCGAGCACCTTCCAGGCCCGACCGGCCTGGACGACCTGAAGATGCTGGCGATCTGCCGCCTCATGCTGGACAACTTCGCCCACGTCAAGGCGTTCTGGATCATGCAGACGCTGCCGCTGAGCCAGCTTGCGCTTCAGTTCGGCGTGGACGACATCGACGGCACCGTCGTCTGGTACGACATCACGAAGGTGGGCGGCACGTCAACGCACCAGGAGCTGACCGCCGCCGACCTGCGCCGGGCCGTGCGCGACGCGGGCTTCAGGCCCGTCGAACGCGACACCTTATATAGACAGGTGATTCGCGAAGGCGCGAGTTGGCATGTTAAGCAGCAGGTGCCGGTGAGCGTCGCGGGAGGGGCTGGAGTGATGGCGTGATGGTGGGGGAAAGGCAAGAGAGCAAGAGAGCAAGAAATCAGGAAATGGGAGTCGGACCATTTTCCTGCTCTTCTGCTCTCCTGCTATCCTGCTATCCTGCTCTCCTGCTCTGACCATTATCAACGCTCCAATACTTCAGCAATCCAGTTTTCTGCCATGACTGATGCTAAAAGCCCCATCACCGCCCTCGTCACCGGCGCTGGCAGCGGCATCGGACGCCAGACGGCGATACTCCTGACCGAAGCGGGCTGCCGTGTCGCGCTCGCATCTCGCAGTGACGAACCGCTCGAGCAGACGGCGCGCCTCGCAGGCGAACGAGCCGAGGCCGACGACTGCTGTGCCGTGATCCCCACTGACGTATGCGACCCGAAGTCGTGCGCCGACCTGGTGGATCGGACCGTCGAGTGCTTCGGGCGCCTTGACGTCGTGGTGCACGTCGCCGGCTACGCCGTCCTGCGAACGACGCAACAGAACACACCCGACGAGTGGCGCCGCACGATCGACACCAACCTCAGCGCCGCGGTGTACCTCACTGCGGCGGCGTGGCCGCATCTTCGGGATCAGGGCAGAGGTGTCATCGTCAACGTCTCCTCGATGGCCTCGGCCGACCCCTTCCCACAATTCAGCATGTATGCGGCGGCCAAGTCCGGCCTCAACATGTTCACCCTTTGCACGGCCCGGGAAGGCGAGTCGGTCGGCGTGCGCGCGGTCTGCGTCGCGCCGGGCGCCGTCGAGACGCCGATGCTGCGATCATTGTTCGACGAGACGAAGCTTCCGCGGAGCAGAACGCTCGACCCGGCCCGGGTCGCCGAGGTCATCCGTGACTGCGCCCTGGGGAGGCGCTCATTCAAAAGTGGGGAAACGATCCAGCTGCCGAGTCCGTGAAGCAGGCACAGAAGGGAGGAGGGGGAAGCGACGGAGGGAAGGAGGCAGACCACTTTGGCGCGTCGCCGCGTGCCCGGTTGTCTTCCCTCACAGTGGGCAACATCGCTTGCGCTCCCCCCTTCGTCGCTCCGTCGCTCCGTCGCTTCCCCCCCCGTGCCTTCGAACTCATCGCCCTGGACGAGGTCATGCCGGATGCCGAGAATCTGAACAGCATGAGCACCCACCAGTCCACCAGAATGATCGACGATCGGTTCCACTACGGCGCGCCCGAGCACGCCTTCTACGAGACGAACGGCTACCACCTGTTCGATCATTTTCTCACCGACGATGCCGTGGCCGAATGCCGTGGCCGGATCGATGCCATGCTCAACCGGCTGCACCCGGAGGTGCCGCCCGACGAGATGATCGGCACGCACCAGCAGGGTCCGTGGGTGTTCGAGTTGGCGACGCAGCAGAAGGTGCTCGACATGATCGAGCGTCAGATTGGGCCGGACATCGTCCTGTGGGCCACGCACCTGCTGTGCAAACCGCCGCGCACCGGCCAGCTCATCCCGTGGCACCAGGACGCGCCCTACTGGAACGTCAAGGGCAGGTTCGGCGCCAGCGCTTGGATCGCGTTCGACGACATCGACGAAGACAACGGCGCCATGTCGGTCGTCCCGCAGTGGCACCGGCGCGGCACGCTGCCGATACAGGATTCGCAGTTCGTCAAGGGATTCACGCAGGAGATCGTTCCCTCGGCCCTGCCCGAGGATGTCGGCGATCGGCGCGTGGCGTACATCATCAACGCGGGCCGGATGGCGATCCACGACGTGATGATCCCGCACAACTCCCCGCCCAACGTCTCGGACCGCTGGCGCCGCGTCCTGGTATTGCGCTACATCGCAGCGGACGCCGAAATCGGACCCAAGACGTACACGAACTACACGACGGGCGAACCCTTTGAGCGCGAGCCCTTCCTGGTGCGCGGCCGCGACGTGAAGAACCTCGGCCTGCGCTGTCACCCTTGAGCATCCGATGATCGGCCTCTTTATTGCGATCCCGTTGGCATTCGGGCCGGTGACCATGGCCGACGATGCCGTCCACGCATGGCCCGGGTGGCGCGGAGACGGTTCGGGCCACTCGACGGAACGGGACGTTCCGCAGCGTTGGGACGCGCAGAACGGCATCACGTGGAAAACCAGGCTGACGGGCGAAGGCAACTCCTCGCCGATCGTGTGGGGCGACCGCGTGTTCGTCACTGCATCGGCCGAAGGCGGCCTGACGCGCCTGGTGATCTGCCTGAACGCCTCGACCGGAAAGATTCTCTGGCAAACTCCGCTCAAGGCGGACGCGACGAAAACCTATCCGCGCGCCGGCCACGCCGCCGCCACGCCGGTCACCGACGGGCGGCACGTCTTCGTGTTCTTCGATTCGCCGGGGGTGGCCGCGATCGATTACGACGGCAAAGTCGCATGGACCGTGCCGCTCGGCCCCTTCAACAACCCGTACAACATGGCCAGTTCTCCGATCCTTGACGGCGATAGCCTCATCGTGAAATGCGATCACAACGGACCGAGCTTCATCGTCGCCTTGGACAAGACCAACGGCGACGAACAGTGGCGCACGGAAAGATCCGGCGGCCTGCACTATGCCACGCCCATCAGCTTCGAGCACGACGGCGGGCGACAGATCGTCGTCAACGCCCTGAAGATCGTTTCTTACGACGCGGCGTCGGGCAACGAATTGTGGACGTACGAGGAAATGAAACATGCCACGACGCCCACGCCCGTGTACACGGACGGCCTGGTGTACGCCACGTGCGGGCGCAACGGACCGTCGGTCGCGATCGACCCCACCGGCCGCGGGGACCTGAGCGAAACACACGTTCGCCTGTACGTCGCCAGCGGAGGGCCCTACATCCCCTCGCCCCTGGTGCACAAGGGGCTGTTCGTCATTCCCGGAGACGACGGGCGGATGACGTTCGTGGATCGATCCGGTAAACGCGTTCTTCGTCATCGAACCCGGGCGCGATTCACGGGTTCACCAGTGGCGGCGGGCGACCGCATCTACTGGACGGACGAACAATCCAGGACACACGTGCTCGACACGTCGCAACTGACCGCTTCGCCGTCGCGGATCGCTGACGTCACGGTCAACCCGCTCGAGGAAGAAGCGTGTTACGCCTCTACGGCGATCAGCGGCAGCAGAATCTTCATCCGCACCGCCAAGCACCTCTATTGCATCGCGGGGGGCGAAGCGAAGCTCGCCGTGCCCGAGCCGCCCGATCTGCCCGACGATCTGAACGAATTGAGAGAGTTTTATCTCGCCCAGCCCGTCGGAGAGTTCGACGACACGATGCTGCGACTGCGGATCGTGGAAAAGGCGGCGCACCTCGACGATCCGGCCGTCGTCGATCTGCTCGCGGCGATCGTGGACCGCGACGGACACTGGGACGTGTCCGAAGCGGCATTGCGCGAACTCGGACGGCACGGGCACCGAGCCGTGCCGCAGTTGTTGGCGATGTTCGACAAGCATCCGGCCTTTTTCAAGACCGTTGCCGCCGAGCACCTCGGTCGGATCAAATCGCCGAAGGCCGTGGCGACGCTGACCAGGGCCGCCAAAGCGGAAGGTGTCCAGGTTCGCGTCGCCAGCGTCGAGGCGCTCGGTGGGATCGCGGCGGAGCACGCCGATCACGCGTCCGGAATCGCGGACACCATGGTCGGCCTGTTGTCCGACACAGACGGCATGGTGCGGCTGGCGGCGATCCAGTCGCTGGTCCGGTTGGCGCCTCACGCCGACGACCGCGCGGACCGGATCGTGGAAGGCCTGAAGCAGCGCGTGGACGACCCGAACGCCATGGTCGCGGAAGCCGCGAGCCGCGCGGTGGACACGTTCTCGCGCGTGCATGCGACGAGCCGCGCGGACCCGTTGCCGTCGACCGTGGTCACCGGTGCTGCCTAGCGAAGGGCCGAAGAACTATTCCTGGCGTTGCTTCATCTGCAACACCGCTTCCAGGTTGTGCTCCACATCGGCGAAGTCGGGATCGAGTTTCATCACGATCTGAAAGTGATGGATCGCACCGTCCACATCCTCGGTTTGCGCCAGAGACAACCCGAGGTTGTAGTGCGCTGAGACGAAGTCGGGTTTCAGCTCAACGGCCCGGCGAAGGGCGTCGATCGATTCGTCGATACGCTGCCGATCCCGCAGCGCATTGCCGAGGTTGAACTGCACCTCGGCACGATCGGGCCCAACGGCGATCGCATCACGGTAACGCTCGATCGCTTCCTCATCTCGATCCAGGTCGCGCAGGGCGTTGCCCATGTTGTTCATCGCCCTGGCGTTTCGCGGGTCGAGGCGCAGGGCCTCGTGGAAGCGGACCATCGCTTCCTCGACGTTTCCTTCGTTCTTGAACGTATTGCCCAGATTGTTCTGAGCCCTGGAGTTGCCGGGGCTCTTTGCCGATGCGTCCAGCCAGAGTGTCTTCGGTTCGAGCCAGACCCCGTTGCGAATCACTGTCCCGATGCCCAGGGCCAGGACCACCACCGACGTCACGCCGACCGCCCTCCACGACGTGGCGCCGAGTGTGACGTACAGAAAACCGGACACGGCCAATGCCGGGCCGACCAGAGGCAGATACATGCGGTGCTCGAAGATCATTTCCAGCGGGAAGATGGATGACTCGATGATCAGGTGAATCGCGACCCACAGGAGGCAGAAGACCATGAGACGATGACGTCTGGCCATCAGGGCGGCCATGCCCCCGAGCACACCCATGCCTGCGATCCAAAGCAGTGTCGTCGCGGGTTCGATAAGCGATTGCGAGGTGGCAAGGTCGTGAGTCAGGTTGAGCCTTGCTGGATACGGAAACACCAGTAGGCTGGCGTAGAAACCGACGACGCGAAACTGGGTCAGGACACGCTGCCCCAGCGTGAAATCCCGGTACGCGTACTGCTCGCGCAAGGCACGCAGGGCATCGTCGCCGAACAGAACACAGACGATCACCCCGCCGACGGCCACGAGCCCCAGAAGGGCGCCGAGTTGTCGCCTCGAAAGACGCGCCGCGGCAGTGCGGAGAAAGCAGAACTCGTACAGAAGAATCGCCAGCGGCAGCGGCGCGGCAATCTGCTTGCAGCCCAGTGCCACGATCCAGCAGACACAGGCTCCGAGCCAGACCGCGTAGCGCCCGGCCGGGCGGAGCCGGCCTCGAAGGTAGAGAAGCAGAGCCACCAGGGTGAACAGAGTCGCCATGCTGTTCATTCTCTGGACGATGTAGGTGACCGATTGCGTCTGCAGCGGATGGGCCACGAAGAACAGCGCCGACGCAAGGGACATGAAACCCCGGCGCCCACGTGAGCCGGCCAATTCGGCAAAGCACAGTCCGAACGTGATCCTCGCGAACAGATAGACCAGGACACCGTTGACCAGATGGACGGCGACGTTCACGACGTGGTACCCAGCCACGTTGTAGCGCCCGAAAAGATGATTCAGAGCGAAGGTGATGTTGGCGACCGGCCGGTTCGATGCGGTGCTCTTGAAGCTCGCGTCGTAGAGACCCTGCAAATCGAATTGCTCCAGTCGAACGAAGCGATTCTTCCGGATGTTCTGTTCATCGTCGAACACGAACGGCACGCGCAGGGAATCGCCGTAGATTACCGTGCCGACCAGAGCGATCACGCCGACGTGGATCACGGTGATTTTGACGCTGCGCATCGAACTTATGTCACGATTCTCAGCCCTTTTCCGCCTGGGGCACCATGTTGGCCACAACTTTGTAACCGTTCAGCCGCCCGCGTATCATCCATCTTACCCGTACGGCGACCCGTCCCGCGGAATCGCCACAAGGAGCGGGTGGAGGTCATCGAATGTCTGTCCTCGGTACGTATGATGTCGTCATCATCGGCGGTGGAGCGTGCGGCGGCACCACGGCGATGTTTCTGAGGCGCGCGGGCGTGTCCGTGGCCCTCGTCGACAAGTCCACGATCGGCACGGAAGCGTCATGGGCATCAGCGGGCATGGTCGGGCGCGAATCGTGTCCGCAGCGCGATCCCTGGTTCCTGCAGGCCACAACGCTCTCCAGTGAGTTGTATGACGGACTTGACGAACAGTTGTTCGACCTGACCGGGCAGCACATGGGATACGGGGGCGAGGGGCACCTGTTGATCGCCCGCGGCGACGACGACACGGCGACGCTGCACGAGCGCGTCGACCATCAGATGAAGCAGGGCGTCGAGATCGAACTGCTCGAAGGCGCCGAAGCGCGCCGGCGAGAACCGGCGCTGCCCGAAGACGTCACGGTCGCGGCGTGGACGCCCGGCGGGCGATACCTCGACGCCCGTCGCTACACGGCCGCCGTCGCCGCCGCGGCCCGGCAACTCGGCGCCGACATCCACGAGGGCCAGGCGGTCAACGGCCTGGTGTGGAACGGCGACCGCGTCATCGGCGTGCGCTGCGGCAGCGACGAAATGCACGCCGCGACGGTGATCAACGCCGCCGGCGCCTGGGCGGGCCGGATCGACCCGCGCCTGACGCACCCGGTATTCCCGCTGCACGGACAGATCATGTCGGTTGCCGCCCCGGCGTGCGGCCTGCGTCACAACGTGTCGCGCGCCGACCGGTGGGGTTACGCCACACCACGGCCGGACGGGCGCGTCGTGGTCGGCGCGACTCACGATGAATGGGGCTACGAGAAGAAGATCACCCCGGAAGGGATGGAATACCTCGGACAGATCGTTCAGAACGTCATGCCTGTGCTCATCGGCCGGCCGGTGCTCGACATCTGGTCGGGCTTACGCCCGGGCACGGTTGACGGGTTGCCTACCATCGGCCCCGATCCGCGCGTCAGCAGTGGCTACCTCTGGGCGGCCGGCCACTCATCGAGCGGTATGATGCAGATGCCCGCGACCGCCAAGGTGCTCGTCGACCTGGTCCAGGGCGAAAAGCCCGACCCGGCGATCGACCAATTGCGAATCGAACGGTACGACGACGAGTCGTATGTTCAGATTGCAGAGCCGTTGCGGAAGATTGAGGGGAGATATCTTTCGATTTAATGGCGGTGAGGGAGGGGAGAAGAAAGCGACGGAGCGACGAAGGGCTTTGTCAGTAAGCTTGTTGTGATGCGCGCCTCACTGATATACGTGTGCGTCCCCCACTAACGTCATTGGATCATCACCAACCGGAGCCGACGCTTCGATCAACGACCCTTCGTCGCTTCCCCACCCGTCCCCTCCCACCTCTTGCGTTGCTCCGGCACCCACTCATCGAGCAGCCACTGGCAACACAACACCTTTTCCTTCAGGTCACACGGCAGATAGAAGTAGTGATTGGACGATTCGTAGCCGATGCGTGAGTCGCGCGACGCGAGGTCGTGCATGGTCCGGGCGACCTGGCGCTCGTCACGCACCAGCGCTTCGAGCGAGTCGATCAACTTGAGGGCCTCGGCCTGATCATTCGTCTGCCGAAGTTCGTCGCGGCCCAGCGTGAAGCGGACCTGGTTGGCCACGCTGGCGAATGTCGTTTGCGCGGCCAGGGCCATGTCGCGGTCTTCTCGGGCCCGGCTCGCGAAAGGTTCGGCGACATCGGCCGCGAGGCGGCCGAGCTTCTCGATCGGCGCCGCCAGGCCGGCGGCGACTTTCGCGAATTGATCCGCCAGGACCGGCGGCGGATAGGGACCGGACCAGTTCTTCACGGCGTCGTACCCGATGCCGGTCATCGTCGACCCGTAGCCGGTCGGTTCGGCATAGAGCAGATTCGCCGCCCCCATCTGGACCGGAGCGTTGTAGACCACGCCAAGGCTGAAGGGATATTCATCCGTCGCCACAGCCGCGGCGGCCCAGGCGGCTGCGCCCTCTTCGGCGCCACGAGGTCCGTAGCGTCGGCGGGCCACGGTCGACAGGGCGTCGTCCGCATCTTGAGCATCACCGAAATAGAACTCGGCGGCGACCTGCATATTCAGCGACGGCCAGCCGCCAAGTGTCCAGCCGAGCATGAGGCCGCTGACCCCGGCTTCGGCGAGATTCTGACACGTGTGGGCGATGTTGTCGGCAGCGAGCATGTACGGCGACGCGGAGAACTCCCACGAGTTGTTCACCTGAATCTTGGCCACCCGATCCAGACCGCGCCGGTCGGCCAGTTGCCAGTGACGCGTCGCCCGCGGCCCCGGCCCCACTACCGTGACGCTGTATTCGCCCACCACGGAATCGACGCCGCCTCGCTTGATCGGCAGGTTCCACTCACTGACGCTCATCAGGCTCGCGTCAGGAGGAAGGCCGTCCACGATGTCCTGTACGACTTCGTCCCACCATCCCCAGTCCCAACTGACATACCGCGCGCTGGGGCTGCCGCGGCGGACCCCCTCGGTGATGAGCCGGCTGACCTCGGCGATCACGTCGGCGGGATCGCGCTGGCTGCAGCGCGGGCACTCGCTCACTCTCTTACCGGTCATGGCACAATTGGTCAGGTTCTCCGACGCCGTGATCGAGAGAATGCCGGCGAGATCCGGCACCTCACGAAACAGGTGCTCCGTCGATTCGACGAGAAATCGCTTGACCGGCTCGGTGCTGGTGCACAGCGCGGTGCCGCCCCGGTCCGCCCAATCGACGCCCGCCACTTCCTGATGGTTGCGGAAGAATTCGGCGGGCATGGCCCGCGGTTCGTTGAAGTAGAACCAGATGCCGATGCCGTAGCGCCCGGCCTTCTCTACCAGCCGCCGCAGGTTGTCCAGGCGCACCTGCCACCCGTCGCCGAACTCCGGAAAGTCACGCGATGGCGCCAGCAACCGCAGCAGCCCTTGGAACCAGACGCCGTTGACGCCCAGATCCGACAGCCGCTGCAGGTACGGGTCGGGGAAAATGTTCAGTTCCGGCTCGCTGAGCGGGTCGCCGTGGACCGGCAGGTACCCGTGCATCACGCGCATCCAGAATCGCGCCTCACGGCGCCACGCGCCGATCGGCAGCGAAGGCGATCCCTGATCCTCCACGGCGCGCCCGATAAATTGCAGGCCGCGCATCACGCCGACGTCCGAAGCACCGGTTACGGTGACGCCGCTCGGTTCGACGAGCACGTAGTGGCTTTCGGGCCGCTGGAAACCGAACGTGTTCGACGCGTCAACCTCCAGACGGATTTGTCGTCCGTTACCGGGCGCACCGGCCTGCGGCGTCAGGTCGACGCCGTGCGCGGCGCGAAGGCGCTGCGCGAAGCGCTGTGCCACGGCAGCAGACGCCGGGCCGGTCGGCGCGGACAGGCACCAGTTGGAATCGACGCTGACCCGGTCCCGATTCGCGCGTTCGTCCGTTGCCTCCGGCGCCGCCGGAGCGGTCGTGCCCTCCGGGTCGCTGCTCAGTTCGCGGATGAACTCGAATCGCGGTTCGGCGGCCCAGGGGTCGTCGAACTGTTCGTCGATGGTGGCGCGGATCTGGTCGGCACGCCGGGCGGCCTTCGGCGTCGGCGGCTCGTAACGCAGCAGCGTGCACTTGGGCTTGAGCGACCCCAGCTTGACCCACAGAAAGTCTTCCTCTTTAAGCACCGTGGCGAGGCGCTGCTCCGACCAGCCCAGCAACTTCAGCAACTGCTCGTAGGGCAGCTCGTGCCAGTTTCTGCGGATGATCGTGAAGTAGCTCCGCTGCGGCTGCTGCGGGGGGATCGGCTCCTGGACCGGCAGCCCCATCGACCGCGCGACCGCCTCGACGGTCGCCACGTCGGTGTCGAGCACCTCTGAGAGGCGCTGCACCGCCACCAGCGGCCAGTTGCGCCAGACGAAACGGAGCACCTTGTCGGGCCAGTGGGGTTCGAATAGTGCGGCCGGCCCGTCGACTCGGTACATCGCCAGCGACATTGCCGATTCGCTCATGAGGCCGGCCATTGTAGTGGCCGCATGCCGCCTCCCTGGGGTCATTGCGGCCGGACGGCCCCGGAACCATCATTCGCCCTGGAACCGCTCGAGCCGCGCATTCTGCTCGCTGGCGATGAGGTTCTGACGATCCTGAATCCCGTTCCGGGGGCGAACGACCATTTCGGATCGGCGATCGCGGCCGTAGGCACGGACTCGATCGTCGTGGGCGCCATTGGTGACGACGAGGCTGCCGCCGTGGCGGACGCCGAATCCCCGCCGCCCTTCTTGAGAAGTTTCTGCTGCGCCTTGGCCGACTTCTTGGCGGACTTGATGGCCGATTTGTCGCAGCGAGTAGTCCGCATCGTCATTTCGACCTGGGATCGAAGCTGGAAGCGTCCCTCAGTTGCTCGAACAGCTTCCGCTCACTGCGGCTCAAGGTCTTAGGCATGACGATCTGGACGCGGGCGAACAGGTCGCCGTCGCGGCCGCGCCGCCCGGGCAGACCCTTGCCCCGCAGGCGAAGTTTTCTGCCTCCCTGGGTCGCGGCCGGTATCGAAAGCGTGACGTTTCCGTCGAGTGTCGCAATGTCCACCTTGGCGCCCAGTGCCGCCTCCCATGGCGCCACGGGTACTTCGATGACCACGTCGCGACCATCGATTTCGAAACGCGGATGTTTCGCCATCGCGATTTTCAGATGCAGGTCGCTGCCCGCCCCACCCTGGCCGCGCACGCGGATGGTGTCGCCGTCGATCACACCGGCGGGAATCTTGACGTTGATCGTCCTGGATCCGCCGGGACCCTGGACATGGATCGATTTGCTCGTCCCCTTGCAAGCCTCCTCAAGCGTGACGTTGACACCGCGCGACGCCGTGGCTCTACCCGATGGCCGGGCCCGTCTGGTCGCCTGTGACCCATGCAGGGAATCGCCGAACCCGTCGCGGCGGTCGCCCCGGCCCGGCTCCGATCCGAAGATCGCCTCGAAAAAATCGCTGAACTGGCCGCCGGGGCGGTAGCTGAAACCGCTGCCCGAGGGACCGCCGACCTCGACGCGGACGTTCTGCCAATCCCCCGGGGGCGTGAAATTCTGGCCGTTCTTCCAGTTGGCGCCGAGCGTGTCGTATTGCTTACGCTTCTTGCTGTCCCCGAGAACCTCGTATGCCTCGGTAATCAGCTTGAACTTCTCTTCGGCGGAAGGGTCCTTGTTGACATCGGGGTGAAACTTGCGGGCCAGCGCCCGGTACGCCCGCTTGATCTGGTCCTGCGTCGCGTCGCGCGGCACGGCCAGCAACTTATAGTAATCCTGGAATTTGACCCCATCTCTCGACATTGGCGTTCCCGTGTTCGTGCCACCGGACGTCGTATTCTAGAGCGTTTTCATTTATGACGTAGCTTTTTGGGCGTCGGCGAAGCAAGTCTGGCACGGAGGGCGAAGCAGGCGACCCCGCTGCGGGTCGTCGATGCAGCACGACAAAGTCAGACGCGGCTGCAGCCAGCTCAGGACGCTACGTCATGGATGAAACCGCTCTCATGACTTCAGCCCACATCCATGTCGTTGGCTGATCCAGGGCAGGCCGGCCTCGGACCGAAGCCCAGGGCACCGTAAGGGGCCGGTGATCGCACGATGCGGCCCCCAGGCCCGCGCCGTCACCCGATCAGCGGTTTAAGGGAATTCCCCATAGCCCGCGCCCGAAAAATATTACGCCCGAATGGGACGATCGCCGATTGGGAATATGGGGTGGTACGGAAAAATAGTACCTTATACGTGCGATTTCGCTACTTCACCTGATTCTCTTTCTCCTCCGCCCCGTTACTTCAGCACTGAAGTGGCGGGGTTTTTTGGCTCTGAAAATCCGCGCCGCTACCCGCCTACGACCAGCGGCCGGACCGGAATCTTTTCCAGGGGACGCGGAACAGCGTGATGAACAACCAGGAGTGGAGCCGAAGCCGTTTCTGGCTGTGTCATTTTCTGCACAGCCGTCATGTTCGCCAATCCATCGAGTGGGAGTCGGACCGCGGCCTCACCGCCGGGGACGGCGATGCGCTGAGGGCAGGGTTGATCGCCAACCGTTACGCACCGCGCGGCGGCGCCTGGCTGGTGGCGCGGGCGGTGCACGACTGCGCGCACGACCCGGCGTATATTCAGTCGTTACGTCTGCTGGTCAAGGAACAGCGATACCACGATGAGGTGATCGATCGCATCGTTGAGCGATGCGGGGGCACCTTAGCGCCGCGCCGAACGATCGCACCGTCCATGGGTCTGCGGCTGGGTCGCGTGCGACGCCGCTGGCTCGGACAGCGTTTTGAAATGTCGCTTCTGCTTCTTGGAAGTCTCGTGGACCTGATGACACTAACGATGATCGCAGCTAAGTGCAGAGACGCCGCGGTCGGCGGCACATTGAGGAACATTGTGGCGGACAAACAGGCGCACATCTGGTTCTTTACCGAACGCCTGACATGGTCTTACGCCGAATTCCAGTTCGTGCGCCGCAACGTACGACGCCTGCGTCTGCGCTGCATGTGGGCGGTGCTGATCGTCCTCGCGGGCCGCAGGTACCGACCGCTCATCCGCGCCGCAGGGTCTACTCCGATGCAGTTCGTTCTCGCCGGATTTCTCCGATTCGAGGGGTTGCTCGAGTCCATGGTGCCCTATCGGCGCGAAACGCTGCTGGCCGCTCTTTGGGCGCAGCGACGCAACCGCTACGCAAAACCTGATCTGCGTTAGAGCGCCAGCCCGCATTTCTCACCAGTTTCGCCGCTCGGTGGTGTAACAACCAGCGGTGTTGGAACTTGAGGCAGGGCCTACGATACTCGGCCAGCGACACTGCGCAAACCAGCGCGGCAGGTTCGTTCGCTGGTGAGGACGCACACGCGATCCTCCGCAGGCGTAGCTGAATACTACGTCGAGGACGGATCGCACGGAGGACGAAGCCAGCGGGGCCGAAAAAGAGAAAAAGAAGAGAAAAAGAGGACGCAGATCTTTTGCCGGAACGGCCCGTCGGGTGCTTCGCACAAAAGAGCTGTGTCCTCTTTTCCTCGCACGTCCTTTTTTTCGCCGTATTCACCGCTGCTTTGAGAGGTGTAGACACCAATGCTCGGAGAGGGAGGGGGTTCGATTGGTCGCCAACGCGAATCGACCTGACTGGAAAGGGCACTGGCGCCGCGATTCATCCCGTCGATGAGCGCAGCATGACACCCAGCATGTCGCCGATTCTCGCCACGAGCTCGTGATGGTCTAACGGCTCTTGAATGCAGGCATCGGCACCGGCTTTCTCGAGTCGCTGCACCATGCGGCCGTCGGACGGGCCCATGATGACGACGATCTTGATCCTGTCAACGGCGGGGTCGTGCCGGATCAGGCGGCACGATCTGGGTCGCGTCAACATCGGCGACCTTGACATTGAGAACCATCAGCTGCGGCTTGAATTGCTCGGTCAGCACACCCGCTTGGAAACCCGTCGATGCCGACTTCACGTCAAAGCGGGCATCGTGCTCCAGCAGGTCGATCAGCGGCTTCGTGATGCGATCGTCGTCATCGATGATCAGGATGCGCGTGCAGTCGTCGTCGATCGCGGTGGTGACCATGCCGTGATTCTGCATGAAACGCAGCAGCGCCTCGCGCGGAATTCGGCGAAAGCGACTCCCCGGCACTCGAAAGCCCTCAAGCTCGCCGCTGTCGAAGCACCGAATGATGGTCTGCTATGAGACGTTGCATATCTTCGCGGCCTCACCGGTCGAGAATATCTGCTTCGCTCGGATGTCCAAGCCGTCGGATGCCATGACGATTCCGCCAAAGCGGCTTCGGTCCGATAAACAGGGGAAGTGGATCTCCCCCCCCGTATGCGGTCGCCGGCCTGCCCAAAACGTCCCGGAAATCGCGATATGTCTGAACCTTACTGGTACGAACCGCACCGGACCGAGGTTCACCAAATTCACATCATTCCCAGTTGAACCTTCGCGGCGTCGGACATTTTGTCGGGACTCCACGGCGGATCGAACACGACGTCGACCTCCACGTCTTTCACGCCGTTAACCCGGCCTGC
>CAUZBA010000023.1:0-17768 GCA_963577635.1 Phycisphaerae bacterium | reverse complement strand
TACAGGAGCGAATCGGGTGGGGGGGGGCAGAAAATCAGAAAAGCAGAAAAGCGGAAGAGCAGGAAACTGGTCCGTCTTCTCTGAAACTTCTGATTCTCTGTTTTGCTGTTTCCTGCTCTCTTGCTCTCTTGCTCTTTCGCTCTCCTGCTCTCGCCGATCCTGTAGATCTCCGTTCCCATCCTGTAGATCCTGTCAAAATCCTACCTCGTTATCCCTTGTGCGCCTGCCGCCTGAACAACCATCGCAGTTCTTCGGTGCCGGTCAGCCACGCGCCGCCGAGGTAGATTGCGGCGCCGACGGCAACCATGACGGCGAGGATCATCGCCGACGTCGTCGGGTCGATCCGGTCAAGCTCGAACATGAACAGCGCGGGGCAGAGTGCCGCGGCCATCACGACGCACAGCACGGCGCTGCGACGCCAGCTTCGCCACACTTCGTCGTCCACGGCGTGCGAGACGTGACGGCGCATCGCCCGCAGCAGCAGGAGCACCTGGATCACGGCGCAGATGGCCGTCGACCAGGCCAGGCCGGCGGCGCCGAGTTTCCAGATCAGCACCAGGTTCAACAGCAGATTGAGACCGACCATCCGAACGCTGATGCGCATGGGCGTCCTGGGATCCTCGACCGCGTAGAACGCGCGCGTGATGACGTGAGACATCGAATAGGCCCAGACGGCCGATCCATAGGCGACCAGGATCGTGGCGACGCGCTGCGCGTCTTCGATCTGAAACCTGCCATGTTCGTAGATCAGACGAGCCAGCGGGAGGCGCACCAGGACCAGACCGACACTTGCCGGCAGGCCGATGAAAACGGTCAGACGAAGACCCTGGCGCAGGATGGAGTTGAAGCCGCGGCTGTCGGTTCGATCGGTCGAAGACGCGGCGGCGGCCAGCGCGGGAAAGATCGCCGTCGCGAGCGCAATTCCGAAGACCCCCAGAGGAAACTGGTAGAGCCGCTGCGACAAGTGTAGGGCGGTGATCGTTCCCTCCGGAACGGGGTAGGGAACCTCCAGCCCGAAAAGGTTCAGTTGCTTCGGCCCACCCTTCTTCGGCGAAAGAACGTACGCGATCAGACTGTCGAGTAGCGCGTTGATCTGAAACACCGACAGGCCGATCAGCATCGGTCCCATCGCTCGAACGACCCGACCCATTGCCGCAGCGCCGCCGGCAAGGTTTGTGGCGAAACGTTCGACGTCGAGCACCGCGGCCACCTGCCAGAGAAGCTGAAGCAGACCCGCCACGAGCACGCACACGGCAACCGTCGGGATGCAGAGGCGCAGTACCTGCTCCGCCTGGTATTCCCTCGTCGCGAGCAGCGCGCCGGTGATCAGCGTCAGGTTGAGTACGATCGGCGCCGCAGCGGGCGGTCCGAACCGCCCGTGCACCTGAAGCATTGCTCCGAGGATCGCCACCAGACAGATCATGGGCATGTAGGGCAGCATGATCATGGTCAATTCGATCGCCAGGGCCGTGTCCGGGGAGCGGCCATCGGCCGACGCCAGCCACGCGAGGACGCCCTCGCCGATCAGCGTCAGCGTGCCCAGAACCACGAGCATCAGGGCCAGGCACAACGAGGCCAGTCGCCGAGCCGTCAAGCGGTCGCGGCGTACCAGGTCGGCGTACACCGGAATGAACGAGGCCCCCAGGGCGCCCTCGCCGAAGAGGCGCCGAAAGAGGTTTGGCACCAGAAACCCGAGCATGAAGGCATCGGTGATCGCAGCCATTCCGAAGACCGCCACGAGCACGGCCTCACGGAGCAGACCGGTGACGCGTGACACCAGGGTCAGCGCACCGACAAGGACCGCGTGGCCCACGAAGCGATGGGTGGTATTGCCGGCCACGCGAGGCGCCACTTGCGGGCAAGGGGCGAGAAGCGGCGGCCACCGCAGCGGTTGCGGATGGCGCGCGTGCCGCAGCAAGACCAGCGATACCCAACCACACAGACCCATAAGCAGACCCGACTGGTGCCACAACATCGCGATGACGTCCGCGTCGGGCGCACCGTGCAACTGCGCGGCCTGAATCACAACACCCAATACCGCGACAACGCTCGTGCACACAAAGACATTGACACCGGCGGCGCTTCGTCCGGCCGGCCGTGCCGCCACCAGCAGCCAGGTCAGCACCATCGCACCGAGCATGCGCGTGACCGACCCGCCGGACAGCAGGATCGCCGCGCCGGACAGCGGCAGCGCGCCCGGCCAGGCACTTGCGGCCAGCGACCATGCCAAAGCCACGGCACACAGGGCCAGAAGCGTGCGGTAAAACCGCAGGCGGCCCGCCGTCGACGGGGGTGAGCGCTGCCCGACGAACAGGACCAGGAACGTAAAAAGAACGCCGAACAGATTCGCCATCACGTCCACGAGGCTGAAGACGCGCATGAACCACTGCTGCGTGTGCTCGTCGATGTAGCCGTAGATGCCCGCGAGGATCGTGCCCACCGCAAGATTGCGCCCGAATCCGCGGCGGCCCGCGGGGACCGCGTAGACCATCAGCGTGGCGAGGACGACGAACGCGCCGAAATGCAACAGCTTGTCGGCCCTGACACTCGTCACCCTTCCGAAATCAGCCCCGATTTGAAGACTGGGCCAGTGCGTCGACACGGCCAGTACCGGCAGATAAATAGCCAGGCCCAATTGCGCCCAACGATGGATCGTCCACAACCCACCGCCGGCCGAAGTTCGTGTGGCATCGTCGTTCACTTCAGACACCGAGACAATGGAAACTCAGCAAAGAAGCATCACATCGCGATCTTCGCCCACGAACAGACCCAATATGATATTGAGGGACACGACCCAGCCCGGCGAGCCGGCGCCTCAGTCGGCGCCTCCGACGGTGCGTACCGGTGCATCGGCGGCCAACTGTCGAACCGACTCCGCCAGGCGGCGATAATCTTCGGCGCCGTGAGAGGCCGGCGCGTAGTCGAAGATCGTGCGGCCGAAGCTGGGGCATTCGGCCAGCCTGATGTTGCGCCTGACCGGCGGCGACAGGATCTGGGCCTCGCTCCAGGGCTCGTTTTGATCGCGGGCCGATTCCAGGAACGCGGTCAGATCGGCCATGACCTCGCCGGCGAGGATTGTCTGACGCTCGTGCATGCACACGACGATGCCGGAAACGCGCAACCTCGGGTTGAACGACTGCTGGATCATGCCGACCGTTTCCAGCAGCTTGGAAAGGCCCTGTAGCGCCAGAAACTGCGCCTGCATCGGAACGATCACCTCGTCGGCCATCGTCAGGGCATTCACCGTCAACAGCCCCAGGCTCGGCGGACAATCGATCAGCACATAGTCGAAACTCTGCGAATTGTCAGTCCCGCCACTCTGAGACTCATCGCTCCCCCCTTCGTGCCTTCGTGCCTTCGTGCCTCCGTGCCTTCTCGAAATTTTCCCCAACTTCTGCTTCAACACATGCTGCGCTCGACCCGTAATCATCTTTGGCGCCAGCTCTGCTTCGATGCCGGCCAGGTTCACTTCCGATGGCACCAGGGCCAGGCGATCCGTGACCTGATGGATTACCTGCTCGACCGTCACGTCCGCGTCGACCATCAGGTCGTAGACGGTATGCTCGACGGCCTCCGAATCGACGCCGACGTGCAGCGTCATGTGGGCCTGCGGATCCAGATCGACCAGAAGGACACGATGTCCGGCGTCCGCCAGCGCCGCTCCGAGATTGACGGTCGTTGTGGTTTTTCCGACGCCGCCCTTCTGGTTCATCAGGGCGATCGTGCGCGACCGGACCGGCCGCTGCGGCGCGACTGGTGGCTGCTGATCTGCCGACGCCGCGTGGCCGCCGCCGGCAGGCAGTGATCGCGCATCGGGGTCGGCCAGGAGCTGTGATCGCGTGTCGGGAGCCGAACCGGCCAAGATTGCGCCTCCATGCGCCGCGGCGACGCTGCCGCGGATGTGCCGACGGGCAGATAGCCCGACGCACGACAAATCAGTATAGCAAGGTCATCCGGATACATTTGGCAACCCGGTTGGCACCGGCTATCCTTCTCGGTCCTGAAAATTCAGCGATAGAGGACTTCTCGGCATGCCCAGCGAAGGTACCATCACCCAGGTCATCGGCTCGACGTTTGATTCGCGGTTCGCCGACGAAGATCTGCCCGACATCTACAACGCCCTGACGGTCGATTACGAGATCGAAGGCGAGAAGCAAACGCTCACTGGCGAGGTCCAGCAGCACCTCGGCGGCGGACAGGTACGTGCGGTGGCCCTCGGCTCGACAGATGGCCTGGCACGCGGCATGCCCGTGCGTGACACGGGCAGCGCCATCAAGGTTCCCGTAGGCGAGCCCGTTCTTGGCCGCGTCTTCAACGTGCTTGGCCAGCCGATCGACAAGCTCGGTGAGGTCAAGGCAACCGATTACCGCGCCATCCACCAGGCGCCACCCGAATTCACGGAACTGAATCCTCACGTCGAGATCCTGGAAACCGGGATCAAGGTCGTGGATCTACTCTGCCCGTTCGTCCGCGGCGGCAAGATCGGACTGTTCGGCGGCGCCGGTGTCGGCAAGACCGTCATCATCCAGGAGATGATCGCCCGGATCGCGCGCGAGCACGGCGGGTATTCCGTGTTCGCCGGTGTCGGCGAGCGCACCCGCGAGGGCAACGACCTGTGGCTCGAGATGCAGGAGGCGAAGTTCACCGATGCCGATGGGACGACACGTTCGGTCATCGAGCGTGTGGCGATGGTCTTCGGTCAAATGAACGAACCGCCCGGGGCGCGCCTGCGCGTGGCGCTGAGCGGCCTGACAATGTGCGAGGACTTTCGCGACCGGTCCGGCAAGGAAACGCTGCTGTTCATCGACAATATATTCCGCTTCACGCAGGCCGGCTCTGAGGTTTCGGCGCTGTTGGGGCGCATGCCGTCGGCGGTCGGCTACCAGCCGACGCTGGGCACGGAGATGGGCGAACTGCAGGAGCGCATCACGTCCACCAACAAGGGCGCGATCACTTCGGTCCAGGCAATCTATGTGCCCGCAGACGACCTGACCGACCCCGCCCCGGCCACGACGTTCAGTCACCTCGATGCGTTCGTGGTGCTCGAACGCTCCATTACGGAAAAGGGCATCTATCCCGCCGTGGACCCGCTCGCTTCCACCAGCCGGATCCTCGAGCCGGACATCATCGGCCAGGACCATTACGCCGTGGCCCGCAGAGTGCAGACAATCCTCCAGCGGTACCGGGACCTCCAGGACATCATCGCGATCCTCGGTGTGGACGAACTGAGCGAGGAGGACAAGCTGGCCGTGGCCCGCGCCAGAAAAATCGAGCGATTCCTGAGCCAGTCATTCTTTGTCGCCGAGCAATTCACCGGTTTCCCCGGCGTCTACACGCCCCTGAAGGACACGATCGACGCGTTCCGCCGAGTCTGCGATGGCGAAGCGGACGACATGCCCGAATCTGCGTTCATGTACGTCGGGTCGCTGGACGACGCACGCGAAAAGGCGGAGAAGATGAAGGTGGAAGACAACGCGTAATGGCGCAGACTGAGCAATTGACGCGGACATGGAGAAGCGACGGAGCGACGAAGGGAAAGCCCGGGATCGCAAGCGAAAATAGTCGCTGAATGCGAAAATCGTCGGGTACTGCCGTAGAGCGGTTTGAATCCTAACGCCCTAACCCAACTCTTCAATCAGTCGGCACGTCTGCTCTAGCGATTCGTCGCGCGTAATTCTTGCGGCCACCCGCCGGCAATCGCTCGCAATCTGCGGTTCTCTCAACAACCGGTCCAACACACGCGCGGCCCCCGGCCCCCGGTACGACCGCGGCCGGATCCAGTCACCGACACCGAGGCGCTTGAGCCGACACGCGTTGTCGGGCTGATCGAAGCCGTATGGCATCACCAGTTGCGGCGTGGCGGCGGCCAGACCCTGTGCGACCGTGCCGATGCCGCCGTGGTGAACTAGGGCGGCGGCGCGCGGCAGCAATTCGCCCAGCGGCAGAAAATCGTAGTGGCGAACGCACGGTGGAAGATCGCCCGGAACCTGCTCGCGGTGGCGCGTGAGCAGAATGCCGCGGCGCCCCAGAAGCCCGCAGGCTTCCACGGATGCTTCGAAAAAGCTTCGCCCGTGCACGTTCGCCGATCCGGGCGTAAACACGATTGGCGGATCACCGTCGTCCAGGAAGTGACGTGCTTTGTCCGGCATGTCGGTGACGTCGCGCTCGTCATAGAGAGGAAAATCCGTCAGGACCACCTGCGCCGGCCAGTCCGGCTGCGGTGGCGCGTACCACGGCGGGAAAAGGCCGATCACGCGCTGCGGCGAGTTCCACCAGTGGTGCAGCAATCGGCGCGCGGGAGCCAGTCCGAGGCTGCGGCGAAACGCGTTGGTGGTCGGGCCGAAATGACGGTCAAGTTCACGATCGGCGGCCCGGTAAAACAGGTGCTTGAATGGCCTCGGCAGCCAGACGGGGAGGCCCATCATCGCGAACATGGGCGACTGGTACACGCTCCAGAAACACGTCGGCTGAAGGTGCACCGTGGCCAGCGGCACACCCAGTCGCTCCTGGGCAATCCTCGCCGCGAGGGCCAGGCTTCCGGCGGCGACGACCGTGTGTCTCGTGACAATCCTCTGCTCGATCGCGCGGTACACCGTCTCCAGGTGCTGAAGCGACAACCTCGCGATCACCTGCAGCCCCTTGCGGGGGTGCCACAAATCTCGATTGGTCAATGCCCGCTCGAAGTCCGCTCCAGCACCCACACTCACCGCATCGAGGCCGACCCTGCGTACCAGCGGCTCGAAATAGGCGTGCACGATGAGCGTCACTTCGTGGCCGCGCCGGCGCAGGGCGCGACCCAATGCGAGAAAGGGATGAACATCTCCGTGGCTTCCGACTGGTATCAAGAGGATGTGCATGAGTTGGTCGATTGTAGGGCGCCTGACACCAGCCGCGTGCCGTACTCGTACGCGTACTCGATTGCGACGTGACTAGCAGGACGCTGCAAAACTCGGTCGGCGCAAAAACGTGTACCTGAGATTTTCAAAAGTTTCTCCTTCAACGCGTTTGGACTCGGCCTGCGAAGCGAGAGCGGTAGTTTCAAATTGAAGATTCTTGGGCGAACGCCAGAATCCGGGTTTTGCAGCGTCCTGCTAGAGCGGTTTCGATCCACTCGTAGCGTCTTGAGTGTCAGCGAAACAAGTCTGGCGAGGAGGGCGAAGCAGGCGACCCCGCTGCGGGTCGTCGATGCAGCACGACAAAGCCAGGCGCAGTTGCAGCCAGCTCAGGACGCTACGAGTGGATGAAAAATGCTCTATTGAACTTTGAAGAATTATGTTGCCTGGAGTGGACGCGGTTCATGCTGGATAATTCGTGGTTTTCGAGCATTATGCCGTTAACTTATTTCTTCAAAGTTCAATAAGAGTGAAGAAGCTTCAATCAAAAGCACGCGGGTCTTGTGTCGGCGATCCAATATCAGGATGAGACAAACGTCGAGTACGAGTACCGCTTCGCTGAGTACGAGTACGGGGAGACAATGGCAATCCACGATCACTGCTCAAGGTGATCAGATGTGGGAATCCCGTCATCGCTCTACAATGAATTGTCGCTTTCCGCTGTTCAAGAGACGCCCGCGATGAAACCCCTTTGCGCTTGTCTGTGTCTCGTCCTGTCAACGGTCGCGCCGTCTTCGACGGCGGCCGACGACGCCGAGAATCAGGAACAGCAAACCGCGGCGCGGATCGTGGGTCCCGATACGTGCGCCGGCTGCCACGTGCGGGAGGCCGAGAAGTGGAAATCAACGCACCACCAAAGCGGCTTCAGGACGCTGAACCGGTCCGATCGCGCGGCGCAGATCCTTGGAAACATGGATCTGAAGAACATGAAGAAGTCCGTGACCTGCCGACAGTGCCATTACACCTCGATCGTCGCGCGCGGCCGCATCCGGCCGGCCTGGGGCGTGTCGTGCGAATCGTGCCACATGCCCGCTACAGATTGGGTCAATATCCACCACAAGATCGGCGGCCGGCGCGAAGGTGAAATGCTCACCTGGGGAGCGGGAAGGAATGAATCGGCGTCGTTGCGTCTGCGCCGGCTGGATGCCGCACGCGACGCCGGCATGACCCACTCCCTGATGCTCTATGAAATGGCCAGACGCTGTTACCACTGCCACGCGGTCCCGAACGAGAAACTTGTGAACGTCGGCGGCCACGCCGACGGAAGCCGGTTCAACCTCGTTGACGCCTTCGAACGGATACGCCACGACTTTGCCAGCGCTGACCACAGCGACACGACTGCGACGCGCCCGGTCGATTCGGACCGCCGCAGCCCGGTCGACGTCGTCCTCGCCCTGGTCGACCTCGAGTTGAGCATGCGGAAAGTGGCCGCCGCGGAACAGGCCGGCGAACGCTATCACCAGGCGGCAATCCACCGAGCCCGGGCGGCGCGCGACCGCCTGGTGCGGATGCTTCCTCACGCCGAGGTGCCCGAGCTGGCAACGGTCCTGACCCGGTTGCCCGAGGATCTCGATGCCGACCCGACCACGACGGCCGAAATCGCGGGCAAGCTGCGTGATCTCGCGCGTCGCCTCGTGGATCAACACCGAGGATTGAAAATGGGACGTGATTAGCCGGGCAGGCTAATCTATGGCCCCCGGTGACCGGGTGCGATGGAAGACACGTATGCCTCTGGCCGTGAAATCGACTGCAACTGTGCTGTGCGTTGTTGGTGCGGTCCTGGCGTCATGCGCCACGCCTGATCCGAACGCGCCCAGACGATTCATGAAACGACCGGGCCACCGGATGGGTGGGCTGCCGTTTCCCGGAGCGTTCACGCTTTACAAGGCCGCGGATCCGGAGAATCTCGGAGATCACCGGTACACGACCGCGCTGCGCTTCGCCCTGCCGGACAGGGAGCAGTACCGCGGGATCGTCTACACCTGCCACGCAGGGTTTCTCGACCTCGCGCACATCCGTAAGGCGGTCGACTGGACCAAGCACTTTTCCGTACTGATCGAGCTCGCCCTGATGGAGGGAAGTGAGTCGATTGCGCTTCAGGGCGAGGAGCCGAGCCTGTTTCACTTGACCATTCACTACCCGGACGACTGGTCCACACTGGCTGATGATGAGCGCGATGCCCTCATCCGCGAATTGTCCATCCGGATGGGACAGCGCGTGTCCTATCTGCTTTCGACCTGGCACGAAATCATCACCTGGTTCGGCTATAAGACCACCATCATCATTCCGGAGCACTCGTCGGCATTCACGTACGACGACATCGTCTCCCACCTCGTGGGCCTGCAGGTGGCCGACGCGGCCTTGCGCGACCCGGATCGGGATTACGACGCCGCCGTCACGCACGCGCTCGATGCAGCCCTGAAGCGACTCGGCATGGTGAGCAAGAAGCAGGCCGCAGAGGCCATCGACAAGGTCAAAGGCCTCTGGTGGGAATGGGACGGCAGCAAGAAGAGATACCTCGATATCGGCATGGAAGGTGAATCCATCGATCCGTGGCTTGTGCGCGGCCTCTCTTTCTGCACGGATGGCGAAGGCGAATCATTCACCGTCCCCACGCTCAACACGGTGATGGATCGCGATTTCTCACGATTCTGCGACGTGCAGATCGAGCCGAGAATCATGGAGTCGAATCGGATTCGATCGGAGCTCGAACCGCGGCCCGAGCGCATTCGACCAAAGGACCATTTTCCTCAACTCATGGAACGGATCCACGCGCAGATGGCCAAGGTGCTCGGTCCCGACGTGAGCCAACCCTACTGACCGATCATGAAACTCATCCTTAAACTCGCCGTCGCCGTGATCGTGCTGCTGGTTGTTCTCGTCATCGGTGTCCTGTTTTACGTCGACCGCATCGCCAAGACCGCCATCGAACATGGCGGCACGCGCGCCTTAGATGTCGAGACCAGAGTCGGTGACGTGCACATCGGCATCTTGTCGGGCACGATCAACATTTCCGGACTGACCATCGCGAATCCCGAGGGATTCGGCGGCGGAAACTTTCTCGACCTCGGCAGCGGCAAGACCGAAGTCTCGCTCGGCTCGCTTATGGCACAGCCGGCCGTGCTGCAGGAACTCGGGCTCGCGAACATCGAGCTGTATCTCGAAAAGAAGCCGGGCAAAACAGGCAACTACGAGGTGATCATCGCCAACCTCAAGCGGTTCGAATCCGACACCTCCGGCGAACCGAATCAGGAAGGCAAGCGTTTCGTCATCCAGCAGATCGTGATCCGCAACGTCAACGTGATCGCAAACGTCCTTCCGATCGGCGGCAGGGCAACCAGCTTGAAGTTCCAGGTCCCCGAGATTCGCTTCGCGTACGATGACGAAGAAGGCCTTCCCATGGGGCAGATCACCAGCACGATTCTGAAGGCCATTCTGAAATCGGTGGTGGACAAGGCCGGCGGGATCCTCCCGGATGACATCCTCGGCGGCCTGGGATCGCAGCTTGCGGGCCTTGAGGATATCAGCAAGCTCGGCGTGGAAATGGTCGGCGACCTGACTAAGCCGCTGGAAGAACTCGGCAAGGACATCAAAGGTCTTGACAAGGTGGGCGAACAGGTCGGCAAGACGCTGGACGGCTTGGGCGGCCTGCTGAAGAAGAAAGAGAAATCTCCGTAAAGGGCGATCACACCATGAAATACAGATACGTGGGAAACAGCGGCCTGCTCGTTTCCCGTGTCTGCCTGGGCACGATGACATTCGGCGCCCGCGGCTGGGGTTGCGACCAGGACGCGGCGAACCGGATCACGAACCGCTTCCTTGAGGCCGGCGGCAATTTCTTCGACACCGCCGACATGTACGGCACAGGCGAGTCGGAGACGATGCTGGGTCGAGCCCTACGCGAACACGCGCGCGACGATCTGGTCATCGCGACCAAATGCATGCAGCGAATGCGCGAAGGTCCGATCGGGCGTGGGTTGTCGCGCAAGCACATCCTCGATGCGTGCGAGGCGAGCCTGAGGCGCCTGGCCCTGGATCACGTGGACCTGTACCAGATTCATGGGCCCGACCCGTACACGCCAATCGAAGAAACGATGAAGGCGCTCGACGATCTGGTGCGCCACGGCAAGGTGAGATACCTGGGCTGCAGCAACCTGTTCGCCTGGCACATCGTCAAGGCAAACGCCGCCGCCGAAAGGCTGGGCCTGGAGCCGTTCCGTTGCGGACAGTACATGTACAACCTGATTCGGCGCGACATTGAGCGCGATGTTCTTCCCGCCTGCGCCGACCAGGGCATGGGCGTGATTTGCTGGAGTCCGCTGGCCAGCGGACTCCTGACCGGGAAGTACACCAGAGCCGACCGTCCCGATGAGGGGACACGCATCGCGCATCGCGCCGACATCGACCTGCCGCGCTACTGGCACGAGCAGGGCTTTCGCGTCGCCGACGCGGTCGTCGCGACCGCCAAAGAGCACGGCATGACACCGGCTCGACTGGCGCTGGGGTGGTTGCTGTTCGATCGACGCATCTGCGCCGTCATCATCGGCGCCCGGACCACTGAGCAGCTGGCCGACACGGTGGCCACCGGCGATCTGGACATCGCCGCGGCACTTCACGAAAGGCTTGCAGAGGTCGTGCCCTTCAACCACGGCTATCCACGCGAGTGGATGGACATGACCTATCCCAGGACGTACCAGGATGCTGAGTTTGACCCTGATAACGCCGCTGCGACGCCGCAGGTGGACCGATAAGTCGTTCGGCGTGCGATCATTTCGGTCATAGCTACACTGGTCCAATTCGTCCCGATCCGATGTTGGCAGACCGCTATGACCAAGGACTTGAGCAGCCACCAGCAGGGCATCGTCAAGCGCTATTACGAGCACCACGGCACGATCCAGAGCGACAAGCTGTCGCAGATCGTCTCGGATCTCTGGCTGGCCGAGGACGAGAAGGACAAGACGAAACTGTGGGGCCGGGCGCAGATGGCGCTCATGCGGGCGGGGGTCGACGCGACACGAGTGGCCAACGTCGTGAACAAACGGGATTCTGAAGCGCTGGCCAGGCTCGTGGCCAAGGTCGACGCGGGCGCCGCGCCCGCTCAATCGGCCGGCGGCAAGACGCCGTCCGTTCCGTCGCTCGCCGACGGCCGGACCGTCGGTCAGGTGCGCGCCGAGAGCACGGCCGACGGTGGATACGACTCGCTCGATGAGGTCAACCTCAAACGGGCGATGAAGGCGTTTCGCAGAAAGATCAAGACGCTGCGCCGCGACGACGAATCGCGTCTCGGCAGTCGATACGTCACCTACGGCCGAACGTCGAACATCGCCGCGATCACTCCGCCCACCGAGTACCCGATGCCCGTCTGGGAGAAACTCGCAGAGCTGGGCCGGATCAAGAAAGCTGGCCAGGGAACGTTCGAGTTGCCGTGAGGAAGCGAATTCCAGGTTGATCTCAGGCAACCCACATCGCGGCGCTCCGGACGACCCCACCGAGGGCAGGCAGGATCTGCGCGAATACGCCGCGGGCAAGCAGGTGGTGGTCGCGGTTCGCCAGGTGTCACGCGAATACCGCATCACGGATGAAGTCGTCCGGGCCCTCCGCGGCGTCACCGTCGACGTCTACGGCGGGGAATACCTGTCGATCATGGGGCCTTCGGGATCTGGCAAGTCCACGCTGTTCAACATGATCGGCGGCCTGGACCGGCCGACGACCGGCACGGTCACCGTGCACGGTGTGACGATTTCCGACCTGTCGCGCATGCACCAGGCGCGGCTGCGCAATCGATGTATCGGCTACATCTTCCAGAGCTACAACCTGATCCCGGTGATGACGGCGTTGCAGAACGTCATGATGCCGTTGATGCTCGGCGGAACGGAACCGAGCGGGGCCGCGGATAGGGCGGCAGATCTACTCAAGGACGTCGGGCTGGGCGAACGGACTCACCATCGCCCCGACGAACTGTCCGGTGGTCAGCAGCAGCGCGTCGCCATCGCTCGATCGTTCGCCAACGATCCGGACATCATTCTTGCGGACGAGCCGACCGGCAACCTCGATACGAAAACGGGCGAGCAGATCATCGAGATGCTCAGCAACCTGAGCAAGAAGCGCGGCGTGACGATCATCTCCGCGACGCACGATCACAAGATGCTGGCGGTCTCCGATCGGGTGATCAGCATCCGCGACGGGCAGATCGAGAAAATCGAGCTGCGATCTCAGCTTCGCATCACCGTCGGCAGCATCGACGAGGATTCCGGCCGAGAGGCGGGTGACGCATGAGCCGCGCCGGCCGCTCGCAAATTCGTACGCAGCCTCTTTACGGCGACGATCTGCTGGCGAGTCTCAAAGGCGAGGGCGGCGGGCTGACGACGCGTACGCTGCTGACGCTCGTGACCGGAGGGTTGCGCGTGCGCCTGATGCGCTCGATCGTCACGATGATCTCGGTGGTCCTCGCGATCGCGTTCCTGGCCTACATGGGGCTGTTCAATCATGTCCAGGTCAATATGGCGAATGCGATCACGGAGCTGGAAAACGTCTCGACCCTGTCGCCGGCAAAGGTTGCGCTCGCCGTCGGCGAATTCAATCAGGGCGACCTGATCGGATCCATGTCGGTCGAAGACAAGCGAGATCTCGCCCTGGCCCTGGACCTGGACGACATCAGCACGTTCGAGCACGAGATGGCCGGGCTGGACGGCACGATTTCCCAGATGGAGGGCACACACGCAATCGTCGTCGCGTCGCAGCAGGAACTCGAGCAGAAGCCGGGCGTGACAGAGGCCGAACTGGAAGACGCCCGCGCGAAAACGGCCGCAAGCCGACACAAGATCGACGGCGCAAAAAGTCGCCGGGCGCTTCATGCGAACCGGATCGACCTGGGACGATGGCTCGCCGGCAACGCGGCCGCCGATCCGAAGCTGGCCGACGCGCTCAACGCGCACCTGGTCAGAGTTCAATCCGAATTGCTCGCCACGTGGCGCACGCCGTCGCACTTCACGCCGCAGGATATGGGACACGCGGAACATCTGCTGGGTCTCGCTAAATCCGAAGGCCAAACGTCCGATGCGGCCGCGACGTTGAAGACGGTGCTGGCCCAGGAACGCCAAAAACGTGCCGTCGCGGACATGCGTCTGTTGATGCGTCGCGCCGGGGTATCAGTCGAGGCGACCCTGGCGGGTAACCCGATGGACACGTGGTTGATCGTCATGGCCCTGATGACGTGCACCGTGGGCATCGCCAACGCCATGCTCATGAGCGTCACCGAGCGGTTCCGTGAAATCGGCACGATGAAGTGTCTCGGCGCCCAGGATGCTCTCGTGGTTAAGCTGTTTCTCCTGGAATCGGCGTTCCAGGGCATCGTCGGCGCCGGCCTCGGCACCGTGGTGGGTCTGCTCATCGCCCTGATCTCCGCGGCGCTGCAATTCGCCGGATACGGATTGACGAATTTTCCCGTGCAGCAGATGTGGCAGGTGATGGGCTGGTCGATGTTGAGCGGAGTCGTCCTCGCCATACTGGGCGCGGTGCCTTCGGCGCTCATGGCGGCCCGCATGAATCCCGTGGACGCACTGAGGATCGAAGAGTGAACGCCACCGGCCCCACGCAGACCGCAGACCGGTCCCCGGAATCGTTGAACCGCGACACGGTTGTGCGCACGCTCGACGTCGAGAAGATCTACCAGATGGGCGACGTCGAGACGCCGGCGCTGCGCGGTGTGGACCTCGACATCTATCGGGGCGAATACATGGCGATCATGGGCCCGTCCGGGTCCGGCAAGTCCACGCTCTTCAACATGATCGGCGGCCTGGACAAGCCGACACGCGGGATGGTGTTCATCGACGAGGTGGACATTGCGGCCCTCGACAGCTTCGAACTGGCCTGGTTGCGATGCCGCAAGATCGGCTACATCTTTCAGAGCTTCAACCTGCTGCCCATGCTCACGGCGCTGGAGAACGTCATCATGCCGATGACCTTCGCCAACGTTTCCACCGACGACGCACGCGACCGGGCCTATGAATTGCTCAAGGAGGTGGGCCTGGGCGACCGCTGGTCGCACCGGCCCGGGCGCATGTCCGGCGGACAGCAGCAGCGCGTGGCCATCGCCCGCGCCCTGGCCAACCAGCCGGCGATCGTCCTGGCCGACGAGCCGACGGGCAATCTCGACCTGATCACCGGCGAAGAGATCATCGCCAAGCTCAAGCAGCTTTCCAGCGAGATGGGCGTGACCGTGATCAGCGCGACCCACGACCACAAGATGCTCGACATCTGCAGTCGCGTGGTGTGGATCCGCGACGGCCGCATCGAGCGCATCGAGAACCGCGCGGATCTTAAAATCGAGGTGGGACGCATCGAAACGGGTGATTCAGCGTGACACGACGCGACCCTCCATTCCGATCGGCGTTGTGCCGCTGGTCGTGCGCCATCGCACTCGCCTGCCTCACCGGCGCGGCATGGGCCCAGGAAGCGGCGACCACTGACGACGCAATGGTTCAGCTGCGCCGGTTGCTCGAGTCGGCGCCGGCACGTCAGCTCGGACAGCCGGGCAACGACGTCGTCGACCGCGTGATCCGGCAGCGCTTCGCCGAGACCGCCGCCCGCCACAACGACGCGCAGCGCCAGGCCGAGGCCGATGCACAAGTCGCTGAAGCCGATCGCGCCCAGGAAGTGCTGACCGAAGCGATTCAGGCCTCCTACATCGGGGCCGATCAGAGCCAGAAATCCGACGCCCTGGTTCGATACACGGTTGAGGAACCAGGGTCCATCACGATGGCACTGGTGATCGTTGCCGCCGTGTTCGTGGGTGCATCGTTCTACCAGAAGCGTCGATCGCTCTTGATCAGCGGCATCGCGGTCGCGGGGTTGGCAGTTGCCCTGCAGATCACGGCGGCGGTCGTGGTCACGCACGTGGAGCGGGCCGACAACACCCCCGGCGAAGGCGGGCCGAACCAGGACGCCAATGCGGGCGGTGCTCGAACCACTGTGGGACTTTCGCGCGATCGAGACCAGGCGCTGCACGCGGCTGTGGAAGCAGAGTTGCGCGCAGCCGAAGCGCTGGAGGGTCTTTGGCATAGCGGGCGCGTGACTTTCCCCACCACCGGTTTCGTGCCGGGTAAAGCGACATTGTCGCTCGAAGGCGGCCGATCGGTACGGATCTACCAGTTGACGCCGAATCTGGTCGATCCGGGCAACCTGCCCGGAGACGCATTTACCGGCCCGCTGGTCTACGCGGGCAGGGCAGACACGGAAGATCTGAAGAACAGCGACCTGCGCGGCGCTGCGGCCATTGTGGAGTTTGACTGTGGCCGACGCTGGCTCGATTGCGTGCAATTGGGCGCCGAGGCGATCATCGTCCTCGAACCGCCGGACGGACGCGTCATGCGGACGATGCAGGCGTCCGAAAAACTGACGCCCTCGCCGATCAGCGTTCCACGCTTCTATATGAAGCGCGACGATCTGCACCAGCTGATCGCAGAAGACTGGCAGGAGAAACTCGTCGGGGGGCCGCCGGCAACGATCGAGCAGGAGCCCGGTCGATGGCGGGCGATCGAAGCGGCCGTCGACTGGTTGTTCATTCCCGGCACGGAGAAAGTCGTCGGGGGCCAGACGCCGTTCCAGGTCGATACCGGTCGCCAGCTCGTACACCTTCAAGCCTTCAAAGACAGTTCCTCGTTCGTCCCCGAGCTGTCACCGGGGGCCACCGGCGCGTCGAACCTGGTGCTGCTGCTGCGGCTGCTCGACCATTTCGAAACCCATCCCCCGCAGCGGCCCCTGCTGTTGAGCGTGGTCAACGATCACGCCAACGCCCTTCTGGGCGAACTCGAGTTCGCGTACAACGCATTCGTCCTGCCCGACATGATCCTGGACGAGATGAATGGGCTCGACAAATACGCGGCGCAACAGCGTTTCATCGCCGACCTCTACGCGCAGACGCCCGATCACGAGCTGATCGAGCGGCTGCGTTTCGAGTCGCGAAAACTCGGCGGGCAGGTCCTCGCACTGAGCAAGCCCATCAAGGATCGCCTCCTTCTTCATCGCAACCGCCTGCGCGATCGCGAGAGGGCCGCAGATCTGGAAATTGAAGCCCTGAATCGTCGGACGGCCGACGCGGCCGAACCGGGCGATGCGTCCGCTGCCGATGAGCCGAAGCAGCCGATTGAAACGCGACTTTCCGAACTTCAAAGCCGGCGTGCCGACTTGCGGCAGAAGGCCCGCAGGTTCATCGAGCTGATGAACCTGTTCAACCGGCTCGGCACCATCAAGAGGTTCGGTGACCTGGATAAGGATGAACACGAGGAGCTGTTGCGCCACTTTGCCGGCGTGTCCGCCCAGGCCGGTCTCGAAGCCGAGCATCTTGCCCGGGCCCGGCAGCGGCTGGTCGGCAATCTCGCCCTGCGGCGCAGATTATGCCGGCTGAAACACCCGAACCTGACGTCACAGACCGTCGCCGGCAAAGACCCCGACGATCTGCTGGAGGCGATGCACGCCCCGCTTTCGTGCGCCGTTACGATCACTCTCGATCTGAGTTTCGACTCGGATCGCCCAGGGTTTTTCTACAAAGGTCACCTGGTCGGCACGCTCACCTCAGTGGACGACGAACGCGAACGCATTTCACCATTCGCGCGCCTGTCGTTGAAGGTCGCCGAGGACTACGCCGCAAAGACGGGCACGGTCAACCGGCTGACGGACACCATGCGCTACGCCAAGGGGTTGCCGTGGGAAGCGCACATGGGGGCGTTCCAGGCCGTGGCGGCCAGCCAGGTACACGCTCTGGACATGTCGGCGGCGACACTTTCGGTCGTGCGTGACTCGCGTGCCACCGCATTCACGCCGCACGACACGATCGAGCGCATCAACGTCGATCACTTCCGAACGGTCATGAGTTAC
>CAUZBA010000022.1:0-18075 GCA_963577635.1 Phycisphaerae bacterium | reverse complement strand
GGTGGTGATCGACGAGGAGCAGCGATTCGGCGTCGAGCACAAGCAGAAGCTGCTTCAGTTCCGTCTGACCGCCGACGTCATGACACTGACGGCAACGCCGATACCGCGCACACTGCACATGGCGATGCTGGGCCTACGGGACATCTCTTCGCTGTCCACGCCGCCGCTGGACCGCCGGGCAATCGTCACCGAGGTCATCCCCTACGACGAGCAGCGCGTCCGCCAGGCGATCATCCGGGAAATGAATCGCGAGGGTCAGGTCTACTTCGTCCACAATCGCGTCCACGACATCGAGAGCGTCGCAGGCGACGTCCAGCGCCTCGCGCCGGACGCCCGCCTGGCCATCGGTCACGGGCAGATGTCAGGGCGCGCCCTCGAACAGGTCATGCTGCGCTTCGTGCGAAGAGAGGTCGACGTGCTCGTGTGTACCACGATCATCGAGTCGGGCATCGACATACCCACCGCCAACACGATCATCATCGACCAGGCCGATACGTTCGGTCTGGCGGACCTGCATCAGCTGCGAGGCCGCGTCGGCCGCTACAAGCACCGCGCGTACTGCTACCTGATGCTTCCGCGGAACCGCACGATCAACGACACCGCGGTCCGCCGCCTCAAGGCCATCGAGCAATACTCCATGCTGGGCGCCGGATTCAAGATCGCCATGCGCGACCTGGAGATTCGCGGGGCGGGCAACATGCTCGGCGCCGAACAGTCCGGTCACATCGCGGCGGTGGGTTATGAAATGTACTGCAGCCTGCTCGAGCTGGAATCGCGCCGTCTGCGCAACGAAGGATACGAGGAGCCGGTGCGATCGCACATCGAACTGCCGATCGCGGCCCGCCTGCCGCCCCGATACATCGCGTCGCAAAAGCACCGACTGGACGTCTACCGCCGCCTGAGCCGGGCCACGACGCTAGAGCAGGTGGCCGCACTCGCTGAGGACATGACCGACGCGTACGGCCCGCCGCCGAAGCCGGCCACGGTCCTGATTCAAGTGACCGAGCTGCGCATCGCCGCCGGGAGCATCGATGTGATGCGTCTGAAGCTGGACGGGCCGGATCTGATCTTCACGACGCGCGATGCGAACAAGCTGAGGCCCCTGCTCAAAGACGCCCCCGGTCGCGTGATCCTTCTCGATCCACGAACCATCTATTACCGGCCGCCGGCGAATTACCTTAAGCCGCCCGAGACGCTTCTGGCGGTGTTGCGCAAGCTACTGGTGACGAGCGGGGAAGATTCGCCACAGAGGACACAGAGTAAAAAGATAGGGAACAATCAAGTCGAGAAGTTGTGATAGATCTCTGTGGCCCTATCCCGCTTCCCCCTCAATCGCCTGGCGATAGATGCCCGCATCGTCATCGCTGAAGCAGCAGAATACGACCTTCTCAGGTTGGTTATGTCCCGCAAGCCACTCGAGAACCCGACCGACCGCGATCTTCGCCGCGCGCGTCTTCGGGAAGCAATAAACGCCCGTGCTGATCGCGGGGAACGCGACGGTCGCCGCACCGTGGCCTTCGGCGAGTTTCAGACTTTCGTCGTAGCACGAAGCCAGCAGGACGTCCGCGCGTGACGCACCGAGGGGCGCCGATTTATCCGTGTCTTTCCCTGACCAGACCGGACCCACGGTATGAACGATGTGCCGGACGCCGTGCCCGGCAAGGTTGAAGGCCGGTGTGATCCGGGCTTCTCCAGTCGGACAGCCGCCCACGGTTCTATTGTGTTCGAGCAATTGAGGCCCGGCGGCGCGGTGGATCGCGCCGTCAACGCCGCCACCGCCGAGCAGAGACTCGTTGGCCGCGTTGATGACGGCGTCAACGCGCATTGCGATGATGTCTCCTGTGGTGACCTCGATGCGGTGAAGCGGATCGCCCATCTCACCGGGAAGGATCAGCGGGCTCGCGAAGCGCCAGGGGACGATCTAGGATTTCCTTCATCACGATCGCCTGCTGAAGTGATCCACGCCAGCCACGCGGCCCCGACCGGTGACGGACCGATGTCTTACGTGTGTCCGACGCTTTCTTCGCAAGTCCGGAGGTCAGGGTCGATTCATCGAGTCGCAACGCCTCCCTCTTCGATTGCGCAGCGCCGAGCGCTTGAGAACGCGGCAGGTCGATCGGTTGCTCAGGAACGGCCCGCGCCCGGCGCCGCGTCGGAGGGACTCGATCCGGCACGCGAGGCGGGGCCGCCGGTCGTCGAGGCGGCGCTGCCGGTGCCTGTTTGCGAGTGGCAGGTTGTTGCGGTCGGATCTGATCGGTCTGCGGGCGGCTCCGGGCGGGCTGCGGTCGGACCTCGCCCGGCTGCTGCCCCCCCTCCTCTGGCCGTACCTCTCGACGTAGCGACTTGGCCCGTTGCGCGTACTGCGCCCGGGCCCGCGCCCGTTCGATGCGTTCGGCGAGGGTCAGGTTTTTCGGATCGGCGCTTGCGGGCTGGCCGGGACGCGACGCGGCACCCTGGCCACCCTCGGCCCGGCGCTGCAACTGCGAGCGGCGGCGGGTCGCGAGTTCCTCGAGTCGAATATTGTTGGATTCGTCGTCGTCGGTCGAATCCGTCACCGTCTGACTGCCCGCGTCCTTGATCTTATTGGCAATCCACGACCCGATAAAAATGATCGTAACGATCGCGGCCCAGATCACCTCGGTCATGGAGAAGTCGCTGGCCAGAAGCGGAAGTGCGTGAGTGTTCATGAACGGCCTCGAAACATTATAACCCTCATTCAAATCGTCGCGATGAACTGGTCCCGGTCGACACCGTCGGGGCGGATCGCACGCAGCCGCAGACGATACACCGGCTCGAGCACTTCCGGGACCATCACATCGCTCCACGGCCCGCACGCCGCAAGACGTCCCTCGTTCAGCAGCCACACCTGATCGGCGTATCGGGCCGCGAGGTTCAGATCGTGCAGAACTGCCAGCACGGCCAGGCCGCGGCGGGCCTGCTCTACGAGCAATTGCATCGTGCGGTGCACGTGCCAGAGGTCCATGGCGCTGGCCGGCTCGTCCAGCAACATGACCCGCCCGTCCCCCGCTGATTGGGCCAGAGCCCGAGCCAGCATGACGCGCTGCTGTTGACCAGCTGACAGATGCGGATAGACGCGCTCGCGCAACGGCCGCAGACCGCACGCCTCGATGGCGGATTCAACCGCTGCATCGTCGGCGCGATGCATGGTCCTGCCCATGGAGACGACCTGGGCGACCGTAAACGCAAAGCCGGCCACGCCGCGTTGTGGCACGTAGCTGATCCAGGATGCCCGTAACGATGCGTCGAGGCCCCTGACCTCCCGGCCGGCGAGGCGGACGGTCCCGGACCAGGGCGCCATATGGCCCAGCATCAGGCGCAGGAGCGTCGACTTGCCCGCCGCGTTCGGCCCGATCAGTGCACACAGCTGCCCCGCGCCAAGCGATGCCGATACTTCCTGCACAACCGGCGCATCCCTCGCATACCCGAAGGACAATGAGTCGACCGTGGCCGCCATCTCTGTTGGATCTCGCTGCTGATGTGTTTCGTTCATTTCCACCCCATGATACGGCGGCACGACTCAGGTCGGCACGCCACGCGTCCGATAGACCGTTAGAAGAAAGATGAACCAAGAGGCCCAGACCCAAGATCCACAGGTGACCGAAGCGCCCACGGTGGCCGATCTGGTCAGCGAAGTAGAGCAGCGTGTTGGCCAACTGCGCCAGTGGCAGACCGAACACGACAGCTACGTCGCGAAGGTGACCCAGCGCGCCGAGCAGGTGGATGAAAAGGAGCTCGCCCTCGAACAGCTCGATGGACGGATGGCCGATGCGCGACGCGAACTCGAGCAGCGCCACGCGCTGCAGGAATCGCAGAGACAGGAACTTCAAGAGCTACGCGAGCAGTTCGAATTCCAGCAGTCAACTCTTGCCGAGCAGGCTCACGCGCTCGAGGCTGATCGCGAAGCCCTCGCGACGCGCGGCACGGAACTGGATGCCCGGCACGAGGCGATCGATGCGGGCCGGCGTGAGAACGACAACCGACAGCAAGCGATCGAAGAGGCCCGCCTGGGCATTGAGCGGCAGCAGGAGACCCTGGAGCAGCGACGACAGGAGGTCGAAGCGGGCCCGGGGGCGCAGAACGAGCAAGCGGCGCGGCTGGAGGATCAGAACCGCAAGTTCGAAGCGGATCTCGCACATTTCGACGAGCAGCGCAGTCAACTCGAGGCGGACCGGGCGGAGTTCGAACGGATGCGCGATGCGGTGACTCAGAAGAATGACGCGCTCGCCGAGAAGACGCAGGTCCTCAACGGTCGCGTCGAGTCTCTCAACCGGCAGCAGGAGCAGGTGAGAGCCGATGCCGACAAAATCGAACACGATCGGCACGAACTTCAGGAGGCACAGGAACAAATCGAGCAGCGGCGAAGCGAACTGCAGCAGGAACGCGGCGATTTCGAGCGCCAGGTTGAGGCCCTCTCGGGCGATCAGACCGAGCTGAACGCGGAGCGGGAGAAGGCGAGGCAAATCACCGAGCAGTTGGATGTGCGCCAGGCCACCCTCGACGCCCAGCAGTCATCGCGCGAACAGGAGCAAGTCGTTTTCGAGCAGGCTCGCAAGCAGATTCGCGAACAGCGGGACAGCTTGACGTTGCAAATCGAGCAGAACAACCGCCAGCAGCAGGAACTCGCGGCCTATGCCGACACGCTCGTGGCCGAAGCACAGCAGATCGAGAACGCCAGAAATTCGTTGTCGCAACATGACCTGCAACAAGCTGAGCATAGCAAGACTCACTCAGAGGATCTGGAGAAGCTCCGGGCGAGCCTCGAGCATACTGAGGCCGAGCTGCGATCGAGGGAACAGCAGCTGCGTAAAGCAGCCAAGGCCGCAAGGGACCAGGTCAATCAGAAGCAGGACGAGTTGGTGCGAAGGGAAGAAGGGCTACGTGAAACACAACGGCATTTGAAAGATGCGTGCCGACAGTCCGAGCGGAATCAGAAACATCTGACGCGCCGCCGCAAGCGGATCCGACGTTGCCGCAGCCTGATCGCCGATCAGTCCCAATCCATCAGAGAGCAGCAGCAGCGCATCGGGACGCTCAAGCAGAAGTACGGCGCGGCGCTTCAGAAACGACAGATGCTTCTGGAAGTGGAGAATTTTCTCGCCGTCAGCGAGGCGGAGATGATCCGTCGCTGGTCCACACGCGGCGCCATCAGCCTCACGATCATCGCGGTGGCGGGATTGATCGCGATCGGGCTGTTGGCGCAGATCGCTGGCGAACACGTGGTCCAGCCGATCTGGCGGGCAGCCACGGTGCTCCAGTTCACGCCGCGTCACAAACTTGCCGAACCGCGCGGCGCTGCATGGGTCGCCGGACAGCGCAAGGTCCTGCTCAGCCCGGACGTACTCACCGAGGCGATCAGTCAGCTGCGTCAGCACGGCACCGCGTCGTTCGCCGGTCCCGAAGCGATGCGCCGCGTGCTCGAAGTGTCACTCGTCGTTCGGTCCGACTCGCCCGACAAACTGACGATCACGTACCAGGAACGACTCGCACCGCGCGACCGTGATCGTGTCCGCAAGACGCTGCATGCCCTTGGACGGGCGCGAATCGGTTACCAGATGACACAGGATGCGCTTTATGAAGCGGGTCAGCCCTCGCTGACCGTCGTCCAGTCAGCCACGCTCGACCCAGAGCCGATCGAAGATCAACGCCTGATCGCCTCGGCAGGGATTTTCGGCGGATCGGTCGCCGTGACGCTCGTGCTGATCCTTCTGGTGCGGTGGCGACTTTCCACGGCGCCGCGCGTTTTCGATTTCGGGAAGACCGGATCCATGCTCGCGGGCATCAAGGACGAGGACGCCTGGCCGCGCGACGGCCTGATACCGACGACCGACGTTGAGACTCACACCTCGCCAGACTCGGCCTGAGGCCGAGTCCCCTTCGCGAGTCGACGGCCGCAACAGCGAGCTTCCTCGCTAAAGTCGCAAGTTCAAGAGTCCCAATCCCGCTGGTTCGCACACCGCTGAGCGGCAAGACTCTTGAGAAATGCTGGCCCGCCCGCTTCGCGACGTCGATCCCTTGAGTCTTTGGGCCCTGGGCGGTAAAAGGTCTCGCAAACGCGTCTTAACTTTTGATGTAACGTCTTGAGCGTCGGCAAAGCAAGTCTGGCGCGGAGGGCGAAGCAGGCGACCCCGCAGTGGGTCGGCGATGCAGCACGACAAAGCCAGGCGCGGGTGCAGCCAGCTCAGGACGCTACAGTGAAAGTTAAGCCGCTCTGGACGGCCCATCCGATGAACATTCTTCCCCTGATTGCCCAGGACGAACCGGCGCCCCATCCGTGGTGGATGGTCGCGATGGATAACGCCCTGGGGCTGACGCTGCTGTTCATCTTTCTGACCGCCATCATTGGAACAATCGTCACCCGCCGTCAGAAGGACAAGTGCTTCAAGCTGTTCAACGGCTATGCGATCAGCTACCTGGGCATCAAGGGCAGGACCCTGTGGGGGAGCCTTCGCGTTTATGCCCAGGGAATCGAGTTAACGTTCGAGAAGCCGTACACCGGCCGTGACGGCCTGACTAAAGCCAGCGCCCTGCTATACGAAACCGACCTGGCCGATTGTCTTGTGGTTTGTCGACTCTCCGACGGGTTGAACGACAGCCAGCGCCAACGCCGCCGCAAACAGGTGGATCGCTGTTTCCGACCGGGGTGGGGGCGACGCACGATCCGCTGGTTCCGCAACCTGATCAACACGCTGAGAGACGCGTTCAGTAAGGCCCTGAGCACGATCCTCGGACAGATCGCCAGGGCCAGGCCCACGGGCGGTGTCGTGTCGACCCACCAGGCCAGCGTCGACCGGATCGGGCAAACGATTCTCGGCGTCGTGGGTAACGCCTACGAGCCGATGCTCGAATCGCACATCGGAAGACCGGTCGTCGTTCAATTGCCCGTGCCGCACGACGCGGAGCAGAAACCCGTGGAACTGCCCGGATTTCTCGCCGAGTACACCGACAAATACCTTGCCGTATTCAACCTGAAGCACGATCCGATCGAGCGGTTTGAGTTGACGATCGACCAATCAATGCAGCGGCCGGGCGTCCGGATCGATCTTCAGGAGAGGAACGTCGTGGTCACCTGTACGTGCGCCGACGTCATCGTGGTTCAACGATGCGCCAGTGGCGGGCGTGTGCTGAAACCTCGCCTGCCCCTGACAAACAGTTGTTCGGTCACGCTGCCACGCGAGTCTGGACAAGCCGTGACACTGCACCTGGAGAGGACCCAGCGCATCGACCTGATCTGCCCGCGGTCGCAGGCAAAGATTTACTTCGGCGGAGCCGTCGCGAGTCACGAGTGAGCGACGGAGCAACGCAGCGACGAAGGGGTTGTCCTCAGGTCGCCTTCTTTTTCTTGCTCTTCTTTCGCACGCTTGCGCCCTTCGTCGCTCCGTCGCTCCGTCGCTTTTCCCTCTTTGACACCTCACTCCGCTGCGTCCATAATCCGACGACGCTGTCGAGGTACCGTTGGCGCCGCGTGGGCGCCGGCAGGCGTTGGTCGGCAGCGCGGATCGGTCTCCTTGATCGACCGCAACCCTTCACCACGCCCGGTTGGGTCACCGACTATCGACCCGTCCCGACGGCGCACCGTCACGAGAACCGACTGATCCACACGCCCCCTGCGAATGAGATGACCGCTGCAGTGGCGGCAGGATCAGGCCGCTGCGCCGTAACCACTCACCGATCGAGACAGGGAGCCAAAATATGGCGACGACCGATCAGGACGTGAACGGCAAGACGGACGACGAGTCGACCGTCGCCGCCGAAAAACCCAAACCGCTGCAGGTCTCGGTCGAGGACATCGGACCGGGCCGCAAGCTCCTGAAGATCGAGGTGCCCGCGGCAAGAATCGCCGACAAGTTCGACGACAGCTACAAACAACTGAAAACCGACGCGAACATACCCGGGTTTCGCAAAGGCCGGGCCCCGAGGCGGCTGATCGAGAGGCGATTCAGCACAACCGTCAGGGATGATGTGAAGGGTCAACTGGTCGGCGAGTGCTTCGCTCAGGCGGTCGACGACGAGAAACTCGAGGTCATCGGCGAACCGGATGTGAAGGAGTTGGAGAGCATCGAGTTGCCCGACGAAGGGTCGTTGCAGTTCCAGGTCGAGGTCGAGGTGGCCCCGGAGGTTGAGTTGCCCGCGCTCGACGGGATCGCGGTAGATAAATCGGCCATTGCCGTCGCGGATACCGACGTAGACCACGAGCTCGAGCAGCTCCGCCACCGCCTGGGCAGCATCACGGCGGTCGAAGGCGGCAAGGCCGAGGAATCGGATCTGCTGGCGACTGAAGTCCGAATTCTTTCGGGACTGAACGCAAACGACGACGCGGAGGTGATTGACCGGTACGACGACGCGTCCGTGCGCGTCCCCGGCAAGTCAAAGGACGACCGCGGCCATGTTGTGGGCATCGTCGTCGACGAACTGGGGAAGCAGCTTGGCGGCAAAAAGGTCGGTGACGTCGTGCGCATCTCGATGACCGGTCCGGCAAGCCACGAGAACGAGAAGATCAAGGACAAGCCGATCACGATCGCCGTCACCATCAACCGGATCGATCGGACCGAGCCCATTGCGGCCGAATCGATCGTGGAGCAGCTCGGGTTCGACTCGATCGACATGATGAAGGAGTACCTTCGAGGCATGATTGAGTCGCGGGCCAGTCACGGGCAACGGGAGGCGATGCGCAAGCAGATCAGCGAATACCTGCTGGAACATACCGAGTTGGAACTGCCGGACAATCTCACCGGACGCCAGACCGAACGGCTGCTGCACCGCCGCAGACTGGAGTGGTCCAGCATGGGTCTGCCCGACGACGAGGTGTCGCAGCGCGTTGCCGAGGCGCGAAGCGGCAGTGAGGACGAGGCGCGACGCCAGTTGAAGATGTTCTTCATTCTCAATCAGGCGGCAAAGAAATTTGAGATCGAGGTCACCGACGCGGAGATCAACGGTGTCATCGCCCAACTCGCCGCCGAGCAGGGCCGACGCCCCCAGAAGATGCGGCAGGACATGCAGCGCAGCGGTGAACTGGAGCACATGGGCCTGCTCGTACGCGAGCGCAAGACGCTGGACCGGATTCTGGAGGCCGCCAACGTCACGGAGATCGAGGCAGGCGAGAAGCCGAAGAAAAAGTCGACGACGAAGAAAGAGCGATCGACCAAGAAGCCGGCGGCCAAATCCACTAAGAAGCCGGTGGCCAAGTCGTCCAAGACCGCCAAAGCCACGGGGGAAAAGAGTCGGCCAGGGTGAATGGATGGCATGCCGACACCACAAACCGTCATGGCCAGCGTGTCGCAACCGGTCATCCAGATCTATTTCTGCCTCGGGTGCCTGGTCGTCTTGGCCATCCTCGTCGCTGTGGTCGGCCTGGTGATCCACAGGCGGGCCACCGCCGACAACGACACTTCTAAGGAAGCGCCGTTCAGCCTGGCGGAGTTGCGCCGGTTGAGGGCCGACGGTCAGATCAGCGATGCCGAATACGATCGCGTTCGCGCGAAGATGATCGGCGAAAGCATGACCGGCCTAGAGACTGATAACACTGCGTCGGCGGCAACCCCTGACAGCAGGACAAAATCGGACGAGCGCGACGAGTAGCCCGTTTCGGCTACACCAGTGGAGCTGCGCACCCGCCCCCCCCTGACCGATCATGGCGGCCACGGTGACGCTCCGGGGTCAATCACTGAATCCGACTGGCGTGCCTCCGATAAACCATCGGATGCGATGGATTCACGACGCGTTGCGTACGTTTTTTTTCTCCGAAAGTCTTCTCGGCGGTTGTCAGGTGTCAGGTCACGTTGTTATAATGTTCACATCCATGATGCATCGACATCAGCCATGGACGCATCGACGCCAACACAGTGGGACTACCGTAGCGCGTAGGTGGGCTGGCGTAGTTGCGCTGGCACAGCGGGCTGATAAAGCCGCTGTGACGTAATGACGAAGAACAAGGTGGCATCGATCCGCGCCCCGCGCGGCCGCGTTGAACGGACTCTCTTCTGGTGTATGTTCCCTAGTACTTGACCCGGCGAGAAGCGACCATGTCCAACGGACGAATCGGAAGAGGCGGGCGAGACAATTCGAGCGGTCACGACGGCGGTGACGACAGTGACGGCGGCGGCTTCAAGGGGCGGAGGGTGACGACCTGCTCTTTCTGCGGCAAGACATCACGTGAAGTGGGGCCGATGGTCGAAGGCCCCAACGATGTCTATGTCTGTGCCACCTGTACCGATCTTTGTCAGAACATCTTCCGGCAGGAACGCCAACGCGTCCATTCCGGGCGACCGATGTTCGGCACGATACCCACCCCGCGCCAGATCAAGGAGTTTTCCGATCAATACGTCATCGGACAGGAAGTCGCTAAGCGCTCCCTGGCCGTTGCAGTACACAATCACTACAAGCGTGTGACGAATTCCGACGACAAGACTCCGACGATCGAGCTCGACAAGTCCAATGTGCTGCTGATCGGACCGACCGGCTCCGGAAAGACTCTTCTGGCACGCACCTTGGCTCGGACACTGAACGTCCCGTTCGCGATTGGCGATGCCACGACTCTTACCGAAGCGGGTTACGTCGGCGAAGACGTCGAGAATCTGCTGCTGAAGTTACTTCAGGGGGCCGACTACGACGTGGAAGCCGCACAGCGCGGCATCATTTACATCGACGAGATCGACAAGATTGGGAAGACGACTCAGAACGTCTCGATTACTCGAGATGTCTCGGGCGAGGGTGTGCAGCAGGCCCTGCTGAAGATGCTCGAAGGCACCGTGGCCAACGTGCCACCGCAAGGTGGTCGCAAGCACCCCGAGCAGCAGTACATTCAGATCGATACGACGAATATTCTTTTCATATGCGCGGGAACGTTCGTCGGCCTAGAAGACATCATCCGCAAACGATTGGGACACAAGGCGATCGGCTTCGCGTCAGAAACGCGGCCGGCCGGACTGGGAGATGGCAACTTCGAATTCCTCACTGGCCAGGTCACCCCCGAGGATCTCATCGAGTTCGGCATGATTCCCGAGCTGATCGGCCGGCTGCCCGTCATCACGTCCCTGGAGCAGTTGAGCACGGAGATGCTGGTCAAGATCCTGACCCAGCCCAAGAATGCGTTGGTGCGGCAGTACCAGCACCTCTTTTCGCTTGAGGACTGTGAGGTGGACTTCACCGACTCGGCACTGCGGCTGCTCGCAGCGCGTGCCCTCGTACGCAAGACCGGCGCCCGCGCCCTGCGAAGCGTGATGGAAGAGTTAATGCTCGACCTGATGTACGATTTGCCCGACCAATCCGCGAAGGGCGCCAAGTACCTGATCGACGCCGAAGCCGTCCAGCAGCAGAAGCCCTTGGATGAGTTGCGCGTGGCCAAGAAAGAATCGGCATAATCGGATGCACCGTGACAGGGCGTCGTGCGATTTCGTTCCAGGGTCTGTCTGAGAATTGAGCCGTCGGCCCAGGATCGTGCGAGAGATTCACTGGCAAGGAGGCCGAAGCGGTCCCCATTCGTAATACTTCGCGAATGGGGCGCCCCGAAGCCGGCGGCCATCCTGTTGGCCTCCGATGCAGGCCGACGCCGTCCAGCGGAACTCGTAGCCGATCGACGCCAGGGGAAGTCCCAGACAGGCCCTCAGATCAATCGGCATTGCCTGCAGCGTCGATGACGATTCGAGCCTGTATCGGTTGAGCCTCGGACGCACGCGCTCGATGAAAGTGGGCCGGTTGCGGCCCGGATCGCTCGATTCGAGCGAATGGCACGACTGACCTCCGCAAGCCATGGCGTAAGCGGTGATCCACGGTGGAGAATTTGGATCCATGTCTGGTCGAATCGGCACGCGGTTGAGCGGCGAATCGGGACGGCTGCGATGCCTGTGGCTCCTACGCCTATCATGTTCTGTATAAGCTGGTCCCGGCACGGGAAGCTACGGCGATCCCTGACGACACCGGGCTCGGTCCGCAATGGAGTCGAACCTGTCTCGCACGGTGTTCGGTCTGAACAAATGCGAAAACCCGCGTCGACACCTTGGAAGATCGGTTCGACCCTCGGGGTCCTGATCGCGGCTTGGGCTGCCAGCCCGGTGATGGCGGAGGTCGAGTCGCAGACGGTTCCGATCTGGGAGGTGCCGACCCAGGCCAGGAAGGGCCGGTTCGACATCGTGCTCACGTCGCTGAAGTCCGACGTTTTCGGCATCGATCTGAGTACCGACCCGCGAGCCACATCCCTCATCCGGGATCTCGATCGCTACCAGAGCATCCTGGCCGCGCATCGCGAAGCGCGACGCACAGCGTACGATGAGGCCTTGGTCGAAGTTGAGGCCAAGGCCATCGATAGCAAGCTGCACGAGGCGATGGCCAAGGCCCTTGACGCCCACGACCTTGCCGACGATGTCGAGACCTTGCGGCAGGACAGACGCATCGGGACTCTCGTGGCCCGGACGGAGCAGGCCGCAGTCGATGCCGAGCAGGGTGGCGACTGGATCGAAGCAACGGAACTCTACCGCGCACTCGATCTGTTGTACGACAACACCTCCGCGCACTACCACGAGCAGTTGAAACGTACGCTGCAACACGTTCGAGTCTTGAGGCTCTACGACCCGCAACGCGCCCACGACCTGGCGGTGGCCCGGGCCCTGCGCGACAACCCCGACGAGAAGATCAAGCCCTACAAGCCCAGAGACGAAACGTGGGAGCAGCGAGTCGAGGGTGCCACGATCTCCATACTCAAGAAGGTGCTGACTTACGCCAAGGACCGACATGTCGATGCGCCCAGCTACCGGTCGCTGCTGTTGGGATCCCTCGACACACTACTGATCCTGGCCAACGACCGCTCCATGGGGCGCGTCTTTCCCGCGTTCAACGATCCGGAAAAAGTCGATTCGTTTCGCCAATTCCTCATGTCCCAGCGGCAAGAGTTGATGGAGCGTCACAAACCGCTCAGCAGCAAGGATGTGAACGTCCTCAACAACGACATCATCAGGGCGAATAAGCGTTCGGTCCGCCTGCCGAAGGAAGTGATCGCGTACGAGATGACCGAGGGCGCCATGGCGGTGCTCGACGATTTCACCGCCGTGATCTGGCCCTTCGACAGTCAGTCGTTCAGCCGGAACACCCGGGGCAATTTCACCGGCGTGGGCATTCAGATCTCGTTCCGCGACAAACGCCTGATCGTCGTGAGCCCGCTGCCCGACTCCCCCGCCCTTCGCGCCCACATTCTGCCCGGGGACGTCATCGCAACGGTTGACGGCAAATCGACCGAGGGCTGGTCGCTCGACCAGGCCGTCCGAGAGATCACCGGCGAGTCCGGAACGATCGTCGAACTCGGCATCGAGCGCACGGGCACCTCCGATCTGATGAAGTTCCCGCTGCGGCGGGCTCATATCGAAATCGAGTCAGTGCGCGGATGGCAACTGCTTCCCAAAGGCCACGGCCAATGGGACTATTGGATCGACGAGGCACAAGGTATTGCCTACGTGCGCCTCTCTCAGTTCATTCCCCAGACGGCCGACGGGCTGGATGACGCCCTCGATGCCCTGGAGGCGAAGGGCTCGCTCAGCGCACTGATTCTGGATCTGCGATTCAATCCCGGCGGTTTGCTCAATTCGTCCGTCGAGGTCGCGGACCGGTTCATTGATCACGGTTTGATCGTGTCCACCGTGGATGCCGCGAGCAAGGCCACCGGGCCGACACACAATGCCCGGCCGGACCGGACACGACCGCGGCTGCCCCTGGTCGTGCTGATCAACCAGCACACGGCCAGTGCGTCGGAAATCGTCGCGGGCGCGATCCAGGACTATCAACTGGGAACGATCGTCGGCGTACGCAGCTTCGGCAAGGGATCGGTTCAGGATCTTTTCCCGCTGGCCAACGGTCAAGCCTACCTCAAGCTGACCACGCAATACTACCGGTTGCCTTTGAAGCGCATCATCCACCGAAAGGCTGCATCGAAAACGTGGGGCATTGAACCCGACGTCGAATTGCGAATGACCGACAAGCAGGTCAGAGAGGCGGTCGAATTCCGGCGCGATGCCGACGTGATCCGAGATGAAGCCGGCACCGCCATCGAGGACACCGGACCCGTGCCGATGGCCGCGGACCTGCTCGCCAATTCTCTCGACCCGCAACTGGAAGCAGCCCTGCTGGTTCTCAAGACTCATCTTGTTTGCAATCAGCTCGTCAAACTCGCCAAGCGACCCGTGCCGGTGACGGCACCGTAGAGCAGATTAAGTTTATTTGTAGCGTCCTGAGCTGTCTGCAGCTGCACCTGGCTTTGTCGTGCTGCATCGACGATACTCAGGGGTATCGCCTGCTTCGCCCTCCGCGCTCCGCCAGTACTGGCGGACTTCACCGACGCTAAAAACGCTACATACAAACTTAACCCGCTCTAGGTCCGCAGTGAGCGACCGTCGGTCGCTCATGAAATCGGCTTGCCGCGGGATCGACCGATCTAGAGCGTTTTCATCCACGACGTAGCGTCCTGCGCTGGCTGCAGCCGCGCCTGACTTTGTCGTGCTGCATCGCCGACCCACTGCGGTATCGCCTGCTTCGCCCTCCGTGCCAGGCTTGCTTTGCCAACGCTCAAAACGCTACGTCATGAATGAAAACGCTCTGACCTGTCGCCGTGCGGGTTTTCCAGCCCATCGCCGGTCTGGGCTGCGCGAGTCCGGTGGCCGCAGCGCGGCCGGTGTTCATCACCCGGGATCGTGACCGATGCCGACACGCATCAGCCATCGAAACTGTCAGAGCAATCAAAGTTTTCATGACGGAAGATCGGGATTTATTAAGCGACCGCGCGAACGGTCGTTCAATCTCAAAGCTGATACAATCGCATTCCCATGCCCGGAAACACGTTCGGCCAGATGTTCCGCGTCACGACCGCAGGCGAAAGCCATGGCCCCGGATACGTGGGGATCGTCGATGGCGTGCCCGCGGGACTTGAACTGTCTGCCAGCGATCTGCAACCCGATCTTGATCGTCGTCGCCCCGGCCAGTCCAAGGTGACGACCCAGCGCAAGGAAGCGGACGTCCCCGAGATCCTCTCCGGCGTGTTCGAAGGCAGAACCACTGGAACACCGATTGCGATCCTCATCCGAAACAGCGACCCCCGCTCCAGAGACTACGCGGCCATCAAAGAAAAATACCGGCCCGGGCACGCGGACTACACGTTCGATGCCAAATTCGGATTTCGCGACTACCGGGGCGGCGGCCGCTCAAGCGCCCGCGAAACGACCGTGCGCGTTGCCGCCGGTGCCATCGCGAAAAAACTGCTGGAGATGCTGCACGAGGTACGGATCGTCGGCTATGTCAAGCAGGTCGGTGACGTATCCGCACAGGTGGCCGATCCGGCCACGGTGACGCTGGAACAGGTCGAGTCCAATATCGTGCGCTGCCCCGACCCGGAAGCCGCCGACCGGATGATTGCCCTGATCGATCGGGTGCGAGGCGAACAGGACTCCATCGGGGGGATCAGCGAAATCATCGCGACGAACGTTCCGCCCGGCTGGGGCGAACCGGTGTTTGACAAGCTCAAAGCGGATCTGGGCAAGGCGCTTCTGAGCCTTCCAGCGGTCGTGGGCGTCGAATACGGAGCGGGCTTCGAGGTGGCGACGTCTCGCGGAAGCGAAAATAACGATCTGTTCGTGACCGACAAGACGAATCAAATCGTCACCGAGTCGAACCGTCACGGGGGGATGCTGGGCGGGATATCGTCCGGAATGCCGATCGTCGTGCGCTGTGCGGTCAAACCCACCAGCTCGCTGCCGATCGAGCAGCGCACCGTGACCGGTCGCGGTGAACCGACGACCATCTCCACAAAGGGTCGCCACGACCCTTGTCTTCTGCCGCGCTTCGTCCCCATGGCCGAGGCCATGATGGCCATCGTCCTCGCCGACCATTGCCTGCGTCAGCGCGCGGGACGGGTGCGATGAATGAATATCGTCTGAAAGATAATAATCCGTGAGCGACGCGTCGTTGGCTGACTGCTCGCAGGAGGCTGGCGACGGCAGTGGCTGTCGCGCAGGCTCTTGTCATTGGACGAGAGTCTCAAGCCCAATAGTCAATAGTCAATAGTCAATTCTTCTTGTTGTTTTAGATCGGGTTAAGTTTGTATGTAGCGTTTTGAGCGTCGGCTAAGCAAGCCTGGCGCGGAGGGCGAAGCAGGCGATACCCCTGAGTATCGTCGATGCAGCACGACAAAGCCAAGTGCATCTGCAGGCAGCTCAGGACGCTACATATAAACTTAATCTGCTCTAGCCGCCACACCGTTGCGCGCAACGGTGATGGACTAACCGCGATCACTCGCTACTTCCTGCCCCGTCCGGCTTCGTGCCGCCCGGTCCGAACGTGATCTTGTCGGTGCCCAGGGAGCCCTGGTCGCCGCCAAGTCCGCCGCCGAGGTCGGCGCGTGACACCGAGTCGGAACCCGGGTCTGCGTCGGTGGTCCACTGGGCTCGCTTCAGCGAAAGGCCGATCTTGCGGTCTTCGACGTCGACGCGAAGGATCTTCACTTCGACGTCCTCGCCCACCTTCACGATGTCCTGGGGATTGTCCACCTTGTGATCCGCCAGTTCCGAAATGTGCAGCAATCCCTCCAGGTCATCTTCGAGTTCGACGAAAACACCAAAATTGGTAATCTTCGTCACTTTACCGGCAACGATCATGCCCGGCTGATAGTGTGCCGGAATCGCCTCGATCCACGGATCCTGCGTCATCTGTTTCAGACCGAGCGCGACCCGTTGCTTGCTGCGATCCACTTCGAGAACGACGCATTTGATCTCCTGCCCTTTCTTGAGCACTTCGTTCGGATGCGTCAGCTTCTTGGTCCAACTCAGGTCACTGACGTGCAGAAGGCCGTCGATACCCGCTTCGATTTCTACAAAAGCCCCGTAGGTGGTCAGGTTGCGCACCTTGCCGTCCACCACCGTTTCGGGCCGATACTTCTCGGCCACCAATTCCCACGGGTTGACCTCGGTCTGCTTCATGCCAAGGCTGATTTCTTGCTTGTCGCGGTTGATGTCGAGGACGACGACATCGACCTCCTGACCGATTGAGGCGAGCTCCGATGGATGGCTGATCCGCTTGGTCCAGCTCATCTCGGAGATGTGCACGAGACCTTCGACCCCGTCCTCAAGTTTCACGAACGCCCCGTAGGACATGATGTTCGTTACGAGGCCCGTGATTCGCGTATTGGGCGGGTACTTCTTCTCGATGTCCTCCCAGGGGCTGTTGCCCGTCTGTTTCAGACCGAGGGCAATTTTCTCTTTGCCCCGGTCGATGTGCAGGACTTTGACTTCGATGTCCTGATCGATCTTGACCAGTTCTGACGGATGGTTCAGGCGGCCCCAACTCATATCCGTAATGTGCAACAGCCCGTCGATCCCGCCCAGATCCACGAATGCACCGAAATCGGCGATGTTCTTCACGGTGCCCTTGACCGTATCGCCTACCTTCAGCGTGGACAGCAGACGATTGCGCGCTTCGGCTCTCTGATCCTCAATGAGCTTGCGCCTGCTGATGACGATGTTGCGTCGGGATTGATCGATCTTGAGAATCTGCGCCGAAATCGCCTTGCCGATAAACGCGCCGATATCCGAGGGACGGCGGATGTCCACCTGCGAAGCGGGCAGGAACACGGGCACACCGATGTCGACGAGCAGCCCCCCCTTGATCTTCCGCATGACCTTGCCGCTGACCTCGTCGCCCTCGTCCTTAGTGGAGACGATATTCTCCCATCCCCGAATCCGGTCGGCACGACGTTTGGAAATCAGGACCGTGCCGGATTCGCCCTCGATGTCTTCCAGGTAGACGTCAACCGTGTCGCCGACCTCTACGGACGACGGGTCGTCGAACTCGTCGCGATCGAGGATGCCTTCGCTCTTGAGACCGACCTCGAGCAGAAAATCGTTGCCGACACGACCGATGATCTTCCCGGGCAGAATCGTGCCCGGCTTGAGGTCCTGGAGCTGGTCAGCCAGAATGCCGTCCATGTCACCGTCGGCCACGGTCTGGCCCAGGGCCTCGGCGACCATGTCCATGGATTCTGCCTCATCAACGTCGAGCAGGGCGATCAGGTTCTTGTCAACCATGGTG
>CAUZBA010000021.1:0-18207 GCA_963577635.1 Phycisphaerae bacterium | reverse complement strand
GTGTGTGGGCCTACCTGAAGAGTCACTACCTGAGTAACCGCGTCTATGAAGATTATGACGATCTATTTAACACGAGCACTCACGCATGGAACCAACTCGACGAGGATCGATTCCGATCTCTATGCAAGACCAATTGGATTATGCATGAGAACTAATCGAGATGCGTATAAGTCGCCGCAACGATCGGTCCGGGGTATCAGGAGTTGCCGGCATTGCACGATACACGGGGGCGTGTAAGGGTCTGCATCATGGTCGATCTCTTTCGGGGGAGCTTCAGGCTTCCACTTCTTCTGGCTTTGATTCTCGCACCCTGCGCCACGGCTCTGGCCGGGCCGCTGGACGACTACGTGCTGTTCGGCGTCAACGGGAACACCGCCGACCTGGTTCGGTACGACTTTGCCCAGAACCAGTACACCACCGTGGGCACGATTCGCAGCAGCAGCGGCCAGGTGTTCACCGGCATTGAAGGCACCGCGTGTGTAGCGCAGAACCTTAACCTTTTCGGTTTCTGGACCGACCCCGCCGACAGCCTCACCAAGGTGGTGTACATCAATTGCATGGACGCCACCGCGGCGGTTGTGGGCCAGAACCTGGGTGCCGGCAACGTGATCGCGGCATCGGTCGTGTACTGGGACGAGGGCCAGGGCGGACCCTCGATCGCGACGTTCGGCTCCGCCGACCCGACGCCAGTCAGCGTCGTGCGGGAAAAACGTTTGTTCGCGGTCCAGTCCGTTGCGTCCGGTTCCACCGTTGCCGTAGGCGGCAGCATCAACATCAATCCGAGCAACAGCCCGAACAACGAGTTCGTTCTCACGAAGCCCGACGGTTCGACCATCACCCGCGACGATCTGCACCAGAACTCGCCCGTGGACGGCAATGGCGCATACTACACCGGCCCGGCGCTGGTCGGTGTTCGTGCGGCCCAAGGGCAACGGGAATCAGAACGGCATGACGGTCAACGGCCAGCCGTACGGCCTGTCCAACGGCGAGACCTACATGATCACCGCAACCCAGATGGATGTGGTTCTTTACAACGACCACATCCATCACAACAACGGCAAGGCGATGGGTAAATGGTGGATCACCATCAATGCGGCGGACGCCACGATCGTCGATGGCGACGAAGCCTCGAACGGGGGCTCGGGCTCCGCGCCGGCTGAGACCGCGCGCCTGGTCAAGGTCGATCCGAAGACCGGTGCGACCGAGCAGTTGATGACGTTGGGACGCGTGTACGATGGCCTTGCCGCCGACGGCAGCGGCCGTTTCCACGCCACCGCGGGCGACGAGTTGTGGCTGCTGGATCCGGGTGCCCAGTCCGAAACGCTGTTGGGATCGACGCAGTTCGACCAGGTCAAGGGTCTGGAATTCGCCGGGACGGCTCTTTACGGGTTCTCCGTGGTGAACGACCGCGTCGTGCCCTTCGATGCGACCAGTGGTGCGACGATCGGCAGCGTCCTGGACGTCCAGGACGCCGACTTGACCAGCATTGTCTTTACGCGTCTTGCCGACCTGCCCTCCTTGAAGATCATGGATTGAATCACAGGCGCAAATCGGCGTTCCATCGACTCACGGCGCTGCGGTCCCCTGCGGGCTCGCATCGCCTTTTCATTGGAGTACTGGAGGGCTGGAATATTGGAGTGATGGTTGCCTGAGAAATTATCAACTGGATCTTCGCCCCAACCAATACTTCACCACTCCACTACTCCAGCACTCCAATCCCCCCGGTTCCGTCTGTGACGATCAGTGAACCGTGCGTGACTTTGCTGGTTGTCTTCCCATTTCTCGGACCGGGTCCCGATGCCAACGCTCGCACCCTTGACAGGTGAATCGTAACGTTGTCCTGCGAGTTCGTTGCCACAACGATGGGTCCGGGGTGTAGTCAGTTGTTGGCATTGCACGAGTCTCGGGGGCGTGTAAGGGTCTGAATCATGACGTTCGATCGTTTCCGTGGGACCTTCCGGGTCGCGACCTTTCTCCTGGCGTTGATCGTGGCACCGATCGCCGCCGCCCAGGCAGATTCGCTGGACGAGTATTCCCTGTTCGGCGTCAAGGGCAATACGGCCGATCTGGTGCGATACGACTTCGCAGCCAGCCAGTACACCTCGGTGGGGTCCATCCGCAACAGCAGTGGTCAGTTGTTCACCGGCATCGAGGCCACGGCCCTTGTGCCGGGGAACCTCAACCTCTTTGGCTTCTGGGTCGACCCGGCCGACAACCTGTCCAAGCTGGTCTACGTCAGTTGCCTCGACGCCACCGCCGCGGTCGTGGGCCAGGACTTCGGCCTCGGCGAGGTGACCGGTGCCACCGTCGCCTTCTGGGACGAAGGACAGGGCGGGCCCAGCAACGAGCCATTCGGCCCGAACGACCCCACGCCCCTGAGCGTACTCCGCGAGCAGCGGCTGTTTGCCGTCCAGAACGTCGAGGCTGAAGAAGACGCCGACGTCGATTTCGAGATCGACGACGGCAAGGTCGTGCCGACCGAGCCGTTCGCTGCACGCGTCTCGGTGCTCGGCGCCGCGATCAGCTACAACAGCCAGTACGACATGCACGTGACGACAACTTGCACGGCCGCCAGCCAGACGTTCACACCGTTCGGCGACCCGGCCATGGCCGTCGCCGGCAACGTCAACGACAACAACAACCCGCGCCCCTTCGTGCTGCCCAACATCTACCCCGCGGGTACGCCGATCAGCGTGTACGGCAAGTCCTGGAAGAAGAAGAAGAGCTATTACAGCGGCACCCAGGAGTATCACTGGACCGGCTACATGTCCGCCGACTCGGTGACGGGCACGCCGCAGATCATCGTGTTGCGCAACGGCGACCCCGTGCCCGAGATCGATCCGTTCCTGAACCAGAGCAGCATCACCGAGTTCGTCATCGACTACATTGATCAGACGACGAACACGATGAAGCTCGACGAGAACCAGGCGATCTACCTGTTCGAGCTGGGCACGACCAACCTCACCAGCTCCGTCGCGGACTTCCAGGACCTGGTCGTCCTGGTCACGCTCGCGAAGAGTATCGAGGACCTTCCCGATCCGGACGACGACGACCCGGACGACGGTCCTTCGGCCCGCCTGGTCAAGGTCGACCCCACGACCGGCGGATACGTCCAGCTCATGACGCTGGACAATACCTACGACGGCCTGGCCTCCGACGGCAGCGGCCGCTTCCACGCGACCACCGGCCAGCAGCTCTGGCTGCTCGATCCCCAGAACCAGACCGAAACCCAGATCGGGTCGCTGCAGTACGACCAGGTAAAAGGTCTGGAGTTCGCCGGGTCCGCGCTGCACGGGTTCACCGTGGTCAACGATCGGCTCGTGCCGTTCGATGCGACCACCGGCTCCACGGTGGGCAGCGTCCTAGACATCCAGGCCGCCGACCTGACCAGCATTGTGTTCGCACGAACCGCCGACCTGCCTGTACTGAAATCAATGGATTGACCCGAGCAGGAATTCCATCTTGATTCGGCTCACGACGCCGCGAATCGAAAGATCTGCAGCGTTGTGTTTTGGGAAGAGCAGGAGAGCAAGAGAGCATGAAATCAGGAAAAAGGAGTGGGACCACTTTCCTGATCTTCCGCTTTCCCGCTCTCCTGCTCTTCCCCTCACCACAGCGTGAACAGCAGCACCTCCATCGCGAACGCCTGCGCCAGTCCGGCTGCGAGAAGCAGGCGAAGTGCCGTCGGCGACAGCGCCCCAGGCTCGAGCGCCGCGAACACCACCCAGGGGACGGCGTAGATCCAGATTCGTTCGGTCTCCATCTGGTGGATGTTGCCGAAGACCAGGACGGCCAGCACTGCCGCGAAGGCGAGGCTGAGGCGGCCACCGAATCGACATGGGCCGATCAACCGCAGCAGCAGGGCCCCGGTCACGGCGACGCCGGAACCGATGAGGAACGCGGCGGCGTTGCCGTAGCTGATCAGCAGGTAGAGTCCGCCGGGATGGCGGCCGATGACCGTGGTCATGAAATCCACGTTGTGGTCGAACGCGGCGATGAAATGTTCAGGAACACTGAAACCCGTGAGCAGGGCCACGCACAACGTCAGGGCCGCGAAGCACGCGCCCATGATCAAGATCGCACGCATCGGCTGCCATGCGCCGCGTCGACACTTGAGGGCGGCGAACAGCCCGATGGCCAGGCCCAGGGGCAGCGCCGAATAGCTCAGGAGGATCGCGACCAACAGGGACGATCCGGCAAGAATGGCGATCACCACGTTTTTCGGTCGTGCCAGGGCGGCGAACGCGAGCCAGAGCGATAGCGCCGCGGCAGCGAAGAACACGGCGTTCATCGAGGTGCACGCGAAATCCAGACAGGAAGGGCACGCCAGGCACAAGAGGGCCCCCTGGCGGGCCCGCCGTTCGTCGAGCTGGCAGGCCAGGGCGCGATAGACGCAGACCATGCCGGCGCAGAAACAGGTAATGACGAAGATCCCCGCGACCAGCGTTCCGGAACCGAACACCCTGGCGAGCAGATAGAGCAGTGTGGCGTGGCCGGGTGGGAAATGCCGGCCGTGGAGACTCAATTCGGGGATCCGTTTAACGTAATGGCGATAGAAGTCGGCAAGGTCCGTGATCTTCCGGGCGTCGTCGTAGACCTCTTCGTTTTCGTAGTAGGTGAGGTTGCCACCGAGGTTCGAGGGCAGCTCACGCACCAGGAAGAGCGACAACGGCAGGAGCAGCGACACGGCCAGCAGTTGCAGCGTGAACCACCAGCGAGAGGTCGTGTCCGGGCCGGTCAGTGCCGTGGTACGCCAGATCAGCAGACCCACGCACAGCGGGAACAGCAGGGTGGTCCATCGCAGCGCGGGCTGAACGAAGGCGTAAATCGGGCTCAGTGCAGGCTGCTCGAACGAGGGCGTATCCAGGGGCGTCAACACCGGAATGTTCAGGACGAACAGGTCGATGGACCACAGCACGATCAGGCCAAGCGCTGCAAGTGCGATGGCCGGCAGCGCCTTGCTTCGACTCTCGTCTGCGTTCATGGCCGGGTGCTTCCGGTGAGGTTGTCAATCGAACCACGAAACTTACTGAGTAGGAGCAGTACTAGGGCGCGCCCGTGTTGTTTTCCGTCGGTGACGGTGCGTCGATACGGAGGTGCTCGATCACCCGGGGCATCAAACTCTCCGCGATGATCTGGTGCCCCAGCCGGGTCGGGTGGACGTGATCGACGAAGAGCTTCTTCGCCGACGCGACACTCAGGTCGGGATGGAATCGAGAGCGCAGGTCGATCCACTTGCTGTTGGCCCGTTCCACGGTGGCGATCATGCTGGATTCAAGCTGCGACGTGATTCGATGCGTGCGGACGTCGAGATCGCACGCGGCGAGGAAATCGGATTCCGCTTCCGGTCGGCGTCCCAGGCGCAACAGCGCCGTACCGCGCAGGTACCGCGTCATGGCGTGATCCGGTGAGAGCTCGGTGGCCGCATTGAGCAGGTTCAGTCCGTCCTCGGCCCGGCCCCGGGTTAGCATCTGCTCGGCACGGCGGACGAGCGATGTGCGTTCGTTCACCCGCTGCGTGTCTTGGTCGTAGGCGGAGATCGAAGGCGGTTGCAGAAGGTTCCGTACCGGGAGCACGAAGATTGCCGGCACACCGGCCGACCGCGTGCGCTCGACCATCGCTTCGAGGTTCGCGGCGAACTGCGACGCCGCCGCGTCGAAGAACTGCTGTTCCGGTCGGCGCTGCTGCTCGGCGGGCAGACCCTCCGGATCGTAAGTCGGAATCCGGCCCGCTTCGAGCGCCGCGGCGTCCTCGCTGATCATCTCGTGCGACCGGTCGCGAAATCTGGCGCTGACCGCGTGATTCAGCCAGCCCGCGAGGGTAGAAGCGGAGATGACACTGGCCCGAGCCAGCCCTAGGAACCCGAGCTTCGGCCTCGAACCCAAGTGGCCCTCGAGCATTTCGTTGTGACCGCAATAGATGATCAGTAGGTCGGGTTCGAGTTGGAGCACGGTCTCGAGCAGGTTGTGGACGCGCCCGCTCGCCCAGCCCGGGCATCCCAGGTTGATCACCTCGACGCGCCGATTCGGCAACACCGGTCTCAATCGTTGTTCGATCAGAGCCGCGAACGCGCCGTCCTGGCCGACGTGAAGGCCGAAGGTGGTCGATCCACCCAGGGCGAAAATGCGTGTCGCGCCGACCTGTTTTTCCTTTTGGAACCGGCATGGCCGGAAACCCGGGTAAAGGAAGTAACGGCCGGCCCGCGTGCCGATGGTTTCGCGAAGGGCTTCACCGCGGCTGATCCAGTCGGGCCGGATCGAGACGAACCCGTCGTCGCTTTCCACGAAAGGCGAGAAGTTCAGGTCGTACGTTCTGACGTGAAAGAGCAGCGGATCCTCGGGCGTCACCACGCCGGCGGCGCGCAATCCCAGGTCAATGGCCGCCAGAAGTGTGAAAGGCAGACAAAGCGACAGAAGGTAAAGACGCCAACGTCGGCGCAATCGGTGGGTCACCGGTCATGGCGCCTTGGTGATAATCAGCGTGTCGTTCTGCCCGCCGAACCCGAAGCTGTTCGACATCGCCACGTCCACCTTCGCTTCGCGTGACCGATTGGGGATGTAGTCCAGGTCGCACGCCGGGTCCGGATTCTCGAGGTTGATAGTCGGTGGCACCTTCTGGTCGCGCAGAGCCAGGACGCAGACGATCGCTTCGACGGCCCCCGCGGCGGCAATGAGGTGGCCCATCATGCTCTTGATCGAGCTGATCGGGATCGTCGCGGCGTTTTCGCCGAAGACCTCCTTGATGGCCTTGGTCTCGATCGAGTCGTTTTCGTGAGTCCCGGTTCCGTGTGCGGAGATGTAGTCAATGACGCTCGGTTCGCAGGCCGCGTCGGTCAGGGCGCTGCGTATGGCATCGATCGGACCGCGACCGTTGGGGGCCATGTCGGTAATCCGGAAGGCGTCGGCCGAAGAGCCGTATCCCACGATCTCGCCCAGGACCGGCGCGCCGCGACGTTGCGCGTGGTCGAGCGTCTCGATGATCAGCATCCCGGCGCCTTCGCCCAGGACGAACCCGGCCCGGTCGGCACTGAAAGGTCTCGATGCGGCCTGCGGCTCGTCGTTGCGCGTCGAAAGGGCGGTCAGCCGATTGAATCCGGTGACGCCGAACGGGTGGATCATCGTGTGTGCGCCGCCCGTGATCATGACGTCGGCGTCGCCGCGGCGCAGTATCTCGGTCGCCTCGCCGATGGCCTGAGTCGAGGCCGCACAGGCGGTCAGGCAGTTGTACGCCGGGCCGCGGGCACCGAACTGCATGGCCAGATGAGTCAGCGGCATATTCGGCTCCTGCTCAACCTCGCGCGTGGCGTCCATCCGCTGCAGTGCCGCGGCCGCCCATCGGGCGCCGTCGACGACGTGGCGCTGTTCGTCCCAACCGTCGAGGTTCGACGCGACGTAGTTCTCGAAGTCGAGTGAACCCTCACCGGAACCGAGGTAGATCCCCAGGCGCTTGCGGTCGAGGTCATCGAAATCTTCGAGGCCGGCCGAACGCCAGGCCTGCGCGGCGGCGCCCAGTGCGAAGGCGGTGTTGGAGCCCACCTGGTCGTGCACGGGCGCCTCGCCCACGAACGCGCGAAAGTCGTAGTCCTCTTTGACCTGGGCCGAAAACGAGGTCGGATAGGTCGACGCGTCGAATCCGCGCGTCGGCCCGACGCCGGACTCGCCGGCAAGCAGGCCCTTCCAGACCGCTTCGATCTCGTGACCCAGCGGCGTGACCCAGCCGATGCCAGTGATGACCACCCGCCGCCGTGATGTTGGGGTGCCTCGGCTCATTGGGTTAGCTCGCTTCGTCTATGAATCGTTTCAAAACCAGGGCCGCGTTCTGGCCGCCCATGCCGGTGCCGACCAGGAGGGCATAATCGATTTTCGCGGGTCGGGCCGGGGCACTTGCGGCCATGACGCCTTCGATCGGATCATCGCAGTTGACGACCGCGGGCACGCACTGCTCTTTGAGTGCCGCGGCCGCAATGCACGCGTCCAGGGCGCCGGCGCCGGCACAGCAGTTGCCGGCGATGGATTTCACCGGCGCGAGCGGAACGTCACTCAAATGCGCTCCGAAAAGTGTGCGCAGCGCGTTGACTTCGGCCTGATCACACTGCGGCAGGGCCATTCCGAACGGGATAATCAAATCGACCTGTGCGGGCTCGATCCCCGCGTCACGCAATGCCGCCTCGATGGCCAGGGCGATCCCCTCTCCATCGGGGTCCGGCAGGAGATTGCGCGATTCGGGGTGCAGCGTCTGCGAGGCGCCGAACCCGATCAACTCGGCGTAGGGTTCGAGGCCGTCGCACTGCGCGGCGCGGTGTTGGAATGTCTCGAACGCTTCGAGGACCAGGATCCCGCCGCCCTCACCGAGGGCCGTACCGCTCGCCGTGCGGCTGAACGGGCGCACCGATGCGCCCGGAGCGTCGTTGCCTTGGCTCGTGAGTCGTTTGGCCAGCCACTGGCGCAGGAACGCCATCGGGTTGACCTTGCTGTCGACCCCGCCGCAGAAGCAGACGTCGGCGTCCCCGCGCTGGATGACGCGCAGCGATTCACCGATCGACAGCGTGGCCGACGTGTCGCCGCAGGTGATCGTGTTGCTCGGCCCCTGCGTGTCGTGAATGATCGTCACGTGACACGCGAGCATGTTGGGCAGGTACTTCAGCAGCCACAGGGGGTAGAGGTTCTTCATCCCCTCCCGGCCCCAATGTTGCATGTCGAAAGCGCCGCCGTCGCCGTTGCGCGAGGTGGCCAGGGCGCCGGTCAGCTCATCCAGATCCGCGGCGATCAGCCCGGCGCCGATATGACAGCCCATGCGGGGCCCGTCATACGAGCGAGGCTCGTCTTCGGTCGCCGTGCCTGACGTGGCCAGCTTCGCATCACGCACGGCCCGATCCGCGGCGGCCACGGCAAGAGCGATGTCGCGGGCCATGACCTTGGTGGCCTTGCGATACGACTTGGGTACGAACTGATTGACCTTGAAGTCGCCCACCTCCGCGGCGACGCGGCACGCGAACCCTGACGCGTCGAACGCGGAGATCACGTCCACGGCGCTGCGGCCCGCAATCGCGGCGTCCCACGTCTGCTCGATGCCAATGCCCAACCCGCTGATCGGGCCCAGGCCGCTGATGACCACGCGTCTCGACATAGAACAGTGATTTTACGCTAAATCGTCGTGAGTGATTGATACAATGCGGTGGTGCTGACTCATCGGATCATCCCGTGCCTGGACGTCAAGGACGGTCGCGTCGTCAAGGGCGTGAACTTCGTGAACCTGCGCGATGCGGGCGATCCGGTGCAGATCGCACATGGTTACGATGAGGCCGGCGCCGACGAACTGGTATTCCTGGACATCAGCGCCAGCCACGAGGGACGCGCGATCATGCTCGACGTCGTGCGACGCGTGGCCGAGGAGTGTTTCATGCCCTTTACCGTCGGCGGAGGGATTCGCACGATCGAAGACGTCACCGCACTGGTCCAGGCCGGGACCGAAAAGGTGAGCATCAACACCGCGGCGGTCGTCAACCCGGACATCGTGCGCCAGACCGCGCGGCGGTTCGGTCGCTGCGCCACCGTGGTGAATATCGACCCCAAGCGCGTGCGGCGCGGTGATCGAACGATATTCGAGGTGCACACGCACGGCGGCCGCAAACCCACCGGCCTGGAGGCCGTCGAATGGGCACAGACGGTCGTGCGGATGGGTGCCGGCGAGATCGTGCTCACCAGCATGGACGCCGACGGAACCCGGGACGGGTACGATCTGGAGATGACCGACGCTGTCGCCAGTAGCGTCGATGTGCCGGTGGTGGCGTCGGGCGGCTGCGGCAGCCCCGAACACATTTGCGAAGTGCTGACGAAAACCGGAGCCGATGCGGCACTGGTCGCGAGCATCTTTCATTATGGTGACTACAGCATTGGTGAAACGAAGCAGCACCTGCACGATCGGGGCGTGCCGGTGCGGCAGGCGGTGGCCGCAGAACCATGAGTGACAAGCCCCTACCTTCGGCGTCGGACGGCACGCTTGCGGCCACGCCCCTTCGCAAATACTTCGAAGCCGCGGTTCGATTCGGTGCTTCCGATCTGCTGCTGCGCGGCGGCCAGGTTCCCAAGCTGCGCGTGCGGGGCGAGTTGAAGTCGCTGGAGACCGAGCCGTTGGATTCCAAGCAGTTCGAACAGTGGGTCGAGTCTTCGATGAGCCCGGAGCACCGCAAAATGTTCGCGCAGGCCGGATCTCTGGACCTCGGCGTCGATTTCGACCTGAAGAAGGGCGTGCAGCGCTTTCGGATAAACATCTATCGCACGCGCAGCCGAACGGCCCTGGCCGCGCGACACGTCAGTGATGAGATCAACACACTCGCAGACCTGCACCTGCCCGCCGTGCTGCAGAGCATCACGGAACTGCGGCAGGGCCTGGTGCTTATTTGCGGCATCACCGGCAGCGGCAAGAGCACGACGATCGCGTCGCTGCTCCAGCACATCAACGAAACACGAAATTGCCACATGGTCACGCTCGAAGACCCGATCGAGTACCTCTTCCAGGACGCCAAGGCGGTCGTCAGCCAGCGCGAGCTGGGCATCGACGTGCCGGACTTCCCCACCGGCCTGCGGGCCCTGGTCCGCGAGGATCCCGACGTCGTGTACATCGGCGAATTGCGTGATCGCGAAACCTTCCTGGCTGCGCTTCAGGCGGCGGAAACGGGCCACCTCGTGTTCAGCACGATTCACGCCGCGAGTTCGGCGCAGGCGTTCGGCCGCATATACGACCTGTTTGTGCCGGACGAGCGCGAGGGGATCCGTAACATGCTGGCCTACCACATGCGGGCGATCGTCTACCAGAAGCTGCTGCCGACGATCCGGGACGATCCCCAGCGTGTCCCCGCCGTGGAAGTGTTGATGAACAATCCGACGGTCCGCAAGTTCATCCTCGAGAGTCGAGAGAGCGAACTGCTTGAGGTCATCAAGGGCGCCCGCGAGGACAACATGCAGGCGTTCGTCGACAGTCTTGTCGATCTGGTCGAGCAGGAAATGATCCACCCGCAAACCGCCCAGGCCGAAGCCCCAAGCGCTGAAGAGGTTAAGATGCGCTTGCGCGGCATACGGACGAGCCACAGCTAAGCGCCGTCGATCGGTGAGTAGTGATATTCCGATCGATCGGAAGCGCCCCCGCCTTGTGGTTGATCACTGAATGACCGGTCCCCACCCCACCCTGGCGTACTTTGTGCTGATGAGCTTTTACAAACCGATCCTTTTCATTCTGGTGGTGTCCGTCTGGGCCTGGGTCGCGGGCTGGCTGGACAAGGACCTGGATAAATATTCTCTCCCGCGTCGCAGTTGGAACGCCGTGCAGTTGGCCGTTGCCGTGGTGGCGTTCGGCCTGTGGCTGCTGATCGCCTATTTCTGGGTGGGGCTGATCCTGGCACTGATCCTGCTGATCTCCGGCTTCTTCGGATACGCGATTTACCGCAATGCCCACGTTCCAGCCAACGCGCAATGGGCGTTTTCGCTGGATTTTCTGCGGCAGCGTATCGAACAGGCCCAGGTCGCGCAGGCCAGCAAGCAAGCTACTGTCTCGCTGCTGACCACAGACGGCGCACCGATCGAGGTTCCGGGGCCGGCCGACCCCAGGTCCGCGGCCCACTTGGCGCTGCAGAACCTGATGGACTTCGCGCTGCCGCGCGGCGGCGACCGTATCGACGTGACCATTGACGCCGAGCAGTGCGCGATGGTGGTGCACATTGACGGCGTCAAGTTCCCTCAGAATGGTTCGGACGCCGCGCTGGGCGTGGCGCTGATCGAATATCTCAAGCTTCAAAGCGGGCTCGACATGGCCGACCGGCGGCGACGGCAGAGCGGTCACCTTCTGGTCGACGCCGAAGACTTTGGCCGGCACACGCTCGACCTGACATGTGCCGGATCGACGCGGGGGATGTCGATGGCCGTCCATATCGACCGTCAGGCGCGCACGCTGATCAACTTTGACCAGTTGGGTCTGCTCGAACCGCAGAGGCAGCATCTCGAGCCTGTGCTGGAAGGGGCGAACGGCACGGTGATCGTCGCGTGCCCGCCGCAAATGGGGTTGACCACGACGATTTACAGCCTCGTCAACGCGCATGACCCGTACACGCAGAGCATCGTCACCCTTGAGCAGAAGGTGGCGTTTGAATTGGAGGGAGTCAGTCACGAGGTGATTGAGCCTGGGGCCGACACCGAGGCGTTGAGCCGGCGACTGGCGGGTATCCTCCGCACGGATCCGCAGGTCGTCATGCTTTCGAAGCTTCCAGATGCGAAGATCGCGCGCCAGATCTGCGACGCCAGCGACGCCGTTCGCTTCTACATCGGATTGCGCCAGCCGGACACATTTTCGGCGTTTCGCAGCTGGGTGAAGGCCGTAGGCGATCGAAAGCGCGCCGGCCAGGCGCTCGCGGCGATCATTTCGCAACGGCTTGTCCGCAAGCTCTGCATGGTCTGCCGCGTCTCGTACCAGCCCGATAAGGACGCGCTTCGGAAACTCAATCTCCCTCCCGATCGTGTCAGCAAGCTCTACAAGCACACCGGCCAGGTGCTTGTCCGTGAGAAACCCCAGACCTGTTCAAACTGCCACGGCCTGGGCTACCGCGAACGTGTCGGTGTGTTCGAGGTGATGGTGCTGGATGATGATGCACGTGCCCTGATCGGCGCCGGAAACCTCGACAAGCTGCGCAATCATTTGCGCCGGCGCAAAATGCACTGGCTCCAGGAAGCCGCACTGTACAAGGCGTTGGAGGGCGTGACCAGCATCAGCGAGATCACGCGCGCCCTTGGCAAGGGAAGCAAGTAATGGCCAACGTTGTTGTGGTCGTGTTCCTGATCCTTTCGATTGCCGCCTGGTCGCACTACGGGCTGTTCAGCGCCTTTTTGCACCTGATGGTGACGATCACGTGCGCGGCTCTGGCACTGGCCCTCTGGGAGCCACTGGTTCTGGGCGTTCTGATTGATCGAATGCCCTACTACGCATGGTGTGTGGGATTGCTCGGACCGTTCGTGCTTCTCCTGGTCGTCGTACGGTCCATGCAGGACAAACTGGTCAGGTGGAACCTTCGTTTCGAGAACTTGTCCAACGTCATAGGCGGCGGGTTCTGCGGTTTGCTTTCCAGCATCCTGATCTCGGGGCTGGTGATCATCGCGGTCGGCCTGATGCCGATGGGCGAATCGATCATGGGATATCAGCCGGTCACCGTGAACCACGATGGCACGTTGGAAGGCCGGGCGGGCGACGGCTTGCTGTTTCCGGTGGACCGTTGGACGGCCGGCTTCTTCGACGCGCTTTCCCTGGGCGCCTTCTACCCGACCGGCGGCACCCCCCTGGCCCGGCACCAGCCGCGTCTGGCCGACCGGGCCGTGTTTAACCGGCTGCACCCTGTCGACCCGGGCTCGTCTCCGGCGGTTCACCCCGACAGCGTCAGAATCGATCACGTGGCCCAGTTCGGGTCGGCCGACCTCGGGCCGTTGATGGGTGACGCGGCCAGCGCCAACGAGTCGCTGCTTCTGGTCGGCACGGTCTGGAACGCGGACAAGTTCACTTACGACCGCGACGGTCGCCTACGCCTGCCACCGTCGCAGGTTCGTCTGGTCACATCGCCGCAGTTTGCGACCGATGAATCGGTCGCACTGCACCGCCCCGAAGGCGTGGTGATCGAGTCGGGCCAGTCTCTGCGGTTCAAGATCAGCGTGCATTTCGCCACAACTTTGGCTCGCGGCGAGATCACGGCCAGGTTGAAGGAGGTGTTTGCCACGTACGGCGCCTCGCTTTCCGACCAGGCCGTCGTCACGGTTGATGACGACGTGTGGCGCATCGCCGACCGCGGCGAGGCGTACGAGTTGAAGCACGAAGGGGACGGCGTCAACGTGTACGGCGCGGGCGCCAACGCCACCCGATTCGACACGGACGGTGCCCTGGCCTACACGCAGATAAAATCGAACGTAAAAATCGTCTGGGTGTTTCTCATGCCGGTAGACCAAGTCGCTCGCGGAATTCTGCTCAGGACATTGCGCGTTGAATTGCCCGAGCCGCTTGGCGACATGCCGCAACGGCACCGCTACGGCCGTTTCGCGCGCGCCCTTTATGCCAAGGACGAACCCGAATCCGCGCGGCAGCCGACCGCCGCGGCCGGCCCCGCCGGGCCCGCGATCGAGGGCCCGAACGTCGGCCCGACGCAGCACGGCGGCGGCTACGGCGACGACGTGCAGGCCACCAGCGCGCTGCCATATCCGTTGAGCGTGACCCAGGCCCGACATCAGCACCGGCTGCAGAACAACAAGATCTTCGAGGGCGACGCCGTGGCCGAGGCGTCCCGTCACCGAAGCCTCAGCCCGAATACCCGAGTAGACGAAATCTACACGGCGAGCGACGAGTACATGGTCCGCGTGCGCGTGGGCCGGGAGAACGCCTTATCGCTATTCGGGAAGGCCAAGCAGGCTGCGGCCCGCGTGGGGCCGTTCTTCATCGAGGACACGTCCGGTGCGAGCCATCACGCCGTGGGCTACGTGTGGGTGAAGACGGAGGACAACGTCCAGCACATCAAGGTTGACCGGATCGGCAGCCTCCAGCGGATCTCGCAACTGCCCTTGCGGGATATGCGGCGCGACGATGACCTTTTCCTTTACTTCGCAATCCCGCGGAACGTCGGCGTTCGCAGATTGGTCGTCGGCCAGGCCGACCAGAAGATCACCGGCGTCGGGCCGCCCCCCGTGACAAGTAGGTGATCGCTGACCTCATGGATCTTGCCGGCAAACGCGTCGTCGTCATGGGGCTTGGCCGGTTCGGTGGTGGCGTGGGCGCGGCCCGCTACGCGGTACGGCAGGGTGCCGACGTGCTGGTGACCGACACCGACGGCGCCGACCGCCTCGACGACAGCCTCCGGCAGCTCGAACCGCTCGACATTGAAACCCGACTGGGCGAACACCGCGAAGACGACTTTACGTCGGCCGATCTTGTGATCGTGAATCCCGCGGTGGACCGGCAGGACAATCGCTTCCTGCGCGCGGCCGAGGCGGCGGGTGTCGCCCTGGGCAGCGAGATACAACTGCTCACCGAACGCCTGCCCAATCGCCGGCGTACGATCGGCGTCACAGGTACATCGGGCAAGTCTACGGTGACCGCGATGATCGGCCATGTCCTGACCGCGGCCCTCGGGCCAGATCGCGTACACGTGGGCGGCAACATCGGCGGCTCACTTCTGGAACGGGTCGACCGGATCGGTCGCGACCACTGGGTCGTACTCGAGTTGTCCAGCTTCATGCTCGAAACACTCGACCGCGATGGGTGGTCGCCGGGCGTGGCCGTCGTGACGAACATCGCCCCGAACCACATCGACCGTCACGGCAGCATGGAGCATTACGTCTCGGCCAAACAGGCGATCCTCAGGCACCAGCAGGCGCAGGACACCGCGATCCTGGGCGGTTCGGTGGGGGACTGGCCGCTGGTCGCGGGCGTCAGGAGGCGCGTGATCGACGAAAGTGATTACGACATCGAACTGACATTGCCCGGCAGGCACAACCGGTTCAACGCCATGTGCGCCCTGGCCGCAGGTGAGGAGATTGCCGTGGGCGGCGGCAACCTGTCGAGCAGTCTCGCCGACTTCATCGGCCTGCCACACCGTTTGCAATTCGTCACTGAATTCTCGGGTGTGCGCTACTTCAACGACTCAAAATCGACCACGCCCCATTCAGCCGAGCTGGCGATCGGCAGTTTCCCCGGCGGTTCGGTCCACGCGATTCTCGGCGGCTACGACAAGGGCAGCGACCTGTCAGGCCTGGCCCGTCTGGCCGGCGCGCAGTGCCGTGCCGTGTACACGATCGGTGCCACCGGCGAGAAGATCGCTGCGTCGGCCCGCGACGGGGCAGCCCGAGTCGTGCAGTGCAACACGCTCGACCGGGCGGTCGCCGCCGCCGTTGCCGCGGCGCGGCAACGCGACGTCGTGCTCTTGAGTCCCGGATGCGCGTCGTGGGATCAGTTCGAGAACTACGAGAAGCGCGGTGACGCGTTCGTGGAAGCGGTGCTCAAGAATTCGTGAGAGGGGGGTGAATAGAGCGGGAGAGCGTAAGAGCAGGAAAGCATAAAATCAGGTTCGGCGAGACGATCGGTTTCCCTGCTCTTTCTTACGCCACCTCGCGCAACTTCGTAATGCGATCTTCCGTCGACGGATGCGTCGATCGAAGCCTTGACAGTCCCTTGCCGCTGAACGGCTGGACGATAAACATGTGATCGTGCGAGGTCTGGCGGCCATTGTGAAGCGGGACGCGCTGCGACACGGCCTCCAATTTCTGCAAAGCGCTGATCAGACCGAATGGTGTGCCGGCGATGGCCGCGCCGTCGGCGTCGGCGACGTACTCCCGGCTGCGGCTGACGGCCATCTGGATGAGCCCCGCTGCGATGGGAGCCAGGATGGCCATGGCCAGGCCTGCGAGCAGGTTGTCCCTGTCGCCGAACCAGAGCATCATCCAGCCCAGAGAACTGATGGCGCCCGCGATCGTCGCGGCCACACAGCTGATCAGCGTGTCCCTGTTCTTCACGTGGGCGAGCTCGTGGGCGACGACGCCCTCGAGTTCGTCGTAGTTGAGCAGCTTGAGCGCGCCTTGTGTCACCGCGACCGCGGCGTGGCGCGGGTTTCGCCCGGTCGCGAAAGCATTCGGCCCCTCGTGCGGGCAGACGTAGACGCGCGGCATCGGAAGATTGGCGTTGCGGGCAAGACGACTGACCATCGTGACCAGGTCTGGCGCCGACTTTTCGTCGACTTCCTTGGCCTGCATGGATTTCAATGCGATCTTGTCGCTGAAGAAGAAGGCGATGACGGTCATCGAGCCGCCGAAAATGAACGCCATGGTGAGGCCGAAAGGCCCGAAGCGTGATCCGATCAGCAGGATCAAACCGAACAGGGCGCCCAGGAAGACGGCCGTCTTGGTGTTGTTCACGAAACGGGTCACGGTTGGTTCCTTTCGAGCAGGTGCGGCAGGGGCAATCCCCGCGCCGCCGCTGCGGGTGTGTCGATGGTTCATGGTACGCAATCGGCGTGCCGAGGTTCAGGACTCCACGACGGGGCAAGGGTAGGCCCTGGACGCTTGCCCCGGACCTTTGTCGGCGGTCGGATGACTTGCCGAGCTGTCTTCCGATCCGTCATAGACAAGGCAGCCTACCCGGCGGAGAACTGCCGGATCGGCAGGCAGGGCCTGGGTTCGGCATGTGGGCGGCTCTAGAATAACCTGCCGTTCTACTGGGCAATCCCGATCGAGAGAACCATGGCTCACACCCATCGCCGAACACGCACGGCTCTGACTCTCATCGAGTTGCTCGTCGTGATCAGCATCGTGGCCCTCCTGATCGGATTCCTCTTTCCCGTACTGGGATCCGCGAGGCTCAGCGCCCGCACCGTGAAAGGTCTGGCGAACCTCAACCAGATCGGCCGCGGCCTTTACGCGTACACACACGATTACGACGACACACTGCCGATCGGATACCTCGTCGGCGTCGACGCCGCGACGGATACCAATTGGACCACGCTTCTGAACGGCTACCTGACGGCGTCGCAGGAGATGACGGACGCGGTGCTTAACCGTGCCGCCTTTCTCGAAATATTCAAGGACCCCAACGCGAGGCTGGCCGGCGGTCGCGTGCATTACTCCGCCCATCCGGTCCTGATGCCCGACCAGAGCCCGGGGTTCAAATGGGTGCCGACCACGTACAAACTGTCGAAGCTGGCCCGTGTCGGCGATGTCGTCATGGTGATGGACGGCACGCAGGACCCGTCGAACCAGAACAACGCGCACGCGACGGCGTGGCAGCTCGATGGCAGCGCCCTCCAGACCAAATGGCTGTACAACGCCGCCGATGCCGACAATGCCGACCCGATCGACCCCGGCCCGAACCAGGACACCACCGCCGCCTCGGGCCAGATCCGATGGCGCCAGATCGGCGACGGCGCCAACATTCTCTACGGTGACGGGCATGCGGAAACGCGTGCGCCCGAGCATGTGACTAAGGCAAGCGTTAGGGTGGATTGAGAAGATCAGGAGAGCAGGAAAGCGGAAGAGCAGGAAATCCGGACTGTTCAATCAAGCGTTCGCCAGGAAAAAAATTATGAGACCAATGACGTCAGCTTGAGAGTACTGAGTTGTGAGGTCTGGGAGGTCAAGCAGCAAGGTTGATTCCTTCGGTTCTTGATAGATCAATCCGATCGCGCAGGAATTTCGTAAA
>CAUZBA010000020.1:0-18278 GCA_963577635.1 Phycisphaerae bacterium | reverse complement strand
TTCTTGGCTCGTTCCCATTTATGATTGCCGCCAAACATTCCTTCTGGCAATTGAACACAAGGAACACTTGAAATTGAAAGAGGTTCTCTTGATTGGTTGATGATTTCATGGATGATCGTCACCTGATCAAGACCCGGCGAGATTCTGACTTTAAATGACACATCGTCTCTCATTAGCTTCGTTGTTTCATACGTAATCGTACCGTCCGGATGAACCACAAGATCCTTTAGATGAGTCTTTCGTACGAACTCCCACTTTCTCTTTGCGGTGCCAGGCCTGGAATAGTCCCAAGCTTCTTGGGGCCAGATGAAAAAGGTAGCCTCTGGAATGCTTTCAACGGACACCTCGAGTCCGAGCCCGTTATACCAATCGGGTGTTTCAGCAACCGTCAAGTGAACATTGGATTTCAGTTCGCGCTTTGCAAGGAGATGTTCTCTTCCATTACCTTCGGAGTCTTGTTCTCGGCAAGAAGACAGCAAGACGATAAGCAAGAGAAGGCACAACCTGACATGGTGTATCATCATCATGACCCTTTGGAACCATCGGGAACTCAGGGACAGACACGATCGGTGCGTGTGTGTTCTATTTGGAACGACCGGCACGGCACCTTCTTGATCGGCGGCAACCATCGTCGCTCAAAGACGGGCATACCAATTTAGGCCACCGGAACTGGCGACTTCTTCCGAAGAACGTCAGCGAAAGTCACCTGTCGTCAGGCCCATTCAGGATCTTTGACGTCAGCATCGTCCGCCCGCCGGCTGAGTTAGCGCCACCTGGCGCATTCGCAATCGTGCACACGCGGACGTGCGAGCGCGGCTTGCTCCTTGAAGACACACAACGGCTCCTGTACGCTCTAAGCGAAACCGACCGAAGTTTGCACGGAGTCTGTGCTGCGGACCACGCGATCCAAACGGAACATCAGGGTCTACGTTGAAAAGATTGAGCGACTTTGCATTGGGCGACTCTGCGTAGTGTAATCATCCCGTTGGGCCACAGGAATCGATTAAGACCGATGCGCGAACGCCGGCGAATACGACGATCGCTTCTGATCATTGCATTGATCGTGCTCTCACCGGTCCTGCTTATCGTTGCGAATGGAACCATTCTCAACTACGGCGAAACGCCCCTCGCGGGCACCACAGTCTATCCCGCAAGCGATCTGCCAAAAAGTGGAGACGTGGTCACGATCGTCGCCTTCAATATCGCGAAATGCTTTGCCAAGATCGGACGATTCTCGTATCGCAGCAGGCACAGTGTTCAGATCCGGATGGAAGAATGCGCCCGGATCATTCAAACCGTGAACCCGGATATCGTTTTCCTGTCCGAAGCAATATTCGAGTGTGGCCCGTGCCCGGTCAACCAGGTGGTCGGAATCGCCGAGCGCAATCAACTGCGATTCTGGGCGTTCGGTGAAAACTACAATATGGGCATCCCTTTCTACAGAAGTGTCGGCGGCAACGCGATTCTCTCCCGATGGCCGCTCGAACCGGTGTCGAACAACTCACTCGCCGGGCGTCGCCCGTTCTACGTGACGCGCAACAACAGGCGGGTGCTGTTCTGTCGATTGAACCTCGAGACAGGGCCGATCTTGCTCGGTGCCATGCATACCGATTCCTTCAACCTGGAAAATAATCAGCGACAGACGAGCCAGATACTCGGAATCGTGAACGAGCGCCCCGCGATTCTCGCCGGCGACTTCAACGCCGAACCTCATAACCCATCGATCCGGATTCTCGAACAGTCCGGTCTCTTCGCGGGCATCTTCGATGGCCAGCCGACCTTCCCCTCGAACGACCCGATTCGCAGGATCGACTACGTCCTGGCCCCGCGATCGTGGATTCACCTCGAAACAAGCATCATGGAAAGCAGCGTGTCGGATCACCTCCCGGTCGTCTCGAAGTTTCGACTGCCGTGAACAACCGCCCGCCCCAGGACATCACCGAGATGCGTGTCATGACGAAACTCAACGCTGGAACATGCTGCATCATCGTGGCGATGATCGCGGCTTCGTGGACGCTGCCACGCATCGCACGGTGCGCGGACCAGGTGCACAAACTCACCGCCCAGGACGTGACCGAGGGCGACAGCTTCGGCTATTCCGTGGCCGTCAACGATGACACGGCGATCGTCGGCGCCCCGCGCCTGTTCAAGTGCGGTGCGTCCGGGGCAGCCTATGTGTTTGACGTGACGACCGGGAAGACACGACACACGCTTACGTCAGACGACGCCACCAAAGACGACCAGTTGGGATTCTCCGTCGCCATCAGCGGCGGCACGGTCATCGTTGGGACACCGCAACTATTCAAGACCGGCGGCCACGGTTCGGCCTATCTGTTCGACGCGGCTACGGGTGCTCAGCAACACAAGCTCGAGGCTGTCGATGGCGCGCCGCACGACCACTTCGGCATCTCCGTTGGAATCAGCGGCAAGACGGCCATCGTCGGCAGCCGCCTCGATGATGACGCGGGCCACGCATCGGGCTCGGCCTACCTGTTCGACGTGGCCACCGGCCGGCAACTGCACAAGCTGATCGCATCAGACGCCACCGCGGGCGACAAATTCGGCCAGGCCGTGGCCATCGGAGGTGACGTTGCGATCGTCGGAAGTGCCCCGGGGTTTTTCCTCCCCGGATCGGCTTACGTCTTCGACGTGGCCACGGGCAAGCAGCTTCACAAGCTCACCCCGGACGATTCGGCGCCGGGTAACTTTTTTGGCTCTTCGTTGGCCGTCAGCGGCACGACTGCGATCGTCGGCTGTCTCCGCGACCACCATGCCGGCCACCACTCCGGCTCGGCGTACCTGTTCGACGTGACCACCGGCAAGCAACGGTTCAAGCTCACCGCGAAAGACGCGTTGGCATACGATCATTTCGGTACTTCAGTTGCGATTAGCGGCACCACTGCCGTCGTGGGCAGTCTCCGCAATGACCAAACCACCGGATCGGCGTACCTCTACGACGTGAGGACGGGCAGGCAATTGTCGAAATTCACCGCCCCTGACGCCATGGCGGGTCACTTCTTCGGCACTTCGGTCGGTATCGGCGGTAACACGGTCATCGTGGGCAGCCGAGTCGACGAGCTCGATGCCTTTTCTGAGATCCGTTCCTTTACCGGCGCCGCGTATCTGTTCGCGTTCCCCAATCAGGAACACGGCAGTGCGAACGGGCGGTAGAAACGGGGAGTTGACAGGATCACATGATCCACAGGATCGACAGGATAAGAGCAGGTGTGTCCGATCCGATGCCACAAATCCTCAGGATCCGATCCTGTTGATCCTGTCGATCCCGTGATCCTGTCGAATCTTGGTTACGGCTCGACCGGAGAAGGATTGTCGACGCGCCAGATCCGAAGCCGCATGGCAGGACTGACTTGGTGATCGAACACCGACTGGGGCGTTCGGGCGAGCGAGTCAATGAACTCCTGGTTGGCCTCGATGTCACCCAGCCAGTGTTTGCTGTCACTGCGATCGACGAAGACGATAAATGAAGGCTTGTAACGTTCGGTGAGGGTTCGGAAACGGTCGCCCGAAAGATCGATGCGTTGGACCACCACCTGCGGGCCGTCCAGTTCGTCCAGGTGCTTGTACGCTGCGCGGTTGATGATCAGGGAAGCGGCACCGTCGATGTGCCGCTGAATTTCCTGACGCAGTTCCACGTGGGTGCGGCTCCAATGATCGAATGCCCAATGAACGCCGGTGGTGGCGGATGTGATGCCGATCACCCATAGCACGACCAGGACGCGCGCGCCGAATGCGAGAACCCTTCGCGTCGAGTCGCGCGGAATCTCGGCGAATCGATGCCACCATCGTGGAAACGCCTCCGCCATGGCGAACGCCAGGAGCGGAAGCAGCGGAACGAAAAATCGCAAGGACAGGACGAACCGCTTCACCATCCCGCTTTCGACCGCGCCGTAGCGATAGAAGCAATAAAACACAATGAACAGAAGCACCGTCAGTATGACCTCGGGCCGGCGCTGCCCGCGATAGCCCAGGGCGGCCAACAGTCCACCGGGGACGAGGACCAGCATGGCAACGAGATACAGTTGCACGTTCTGGACGACACCGTCCAGACCGAATCCGTAAGCCGGCGTGATGAAGAAGAACGGTTCTCCGAACGCGAGGGTTCCCGACACGACGCGCACGCCCAATCCGGCGACACCTCCGATGATCAGTGCGAAACACTTTCGCTCTCGCCGGAAAACCGTCCCGGCGAAGAACACGACAAAGGGAATCACGTTCGGCTCTCGCAGCAGCGTCGAGGTTCCCGCGACGAAACCCGCAGCAAGCCAATACCACCAACTCCGATTCAGGCCGCGCCAGAACAGCCAGAGCCCCAGGGCCACGACCGCCCCGCTTGGCGCATCACTCATGGCCACGCGTCCCATCACCAGGGCCGCGGGGAATCCCAGGATCACGGCCGCAAAGAGGGGCGATCTGTTCTCCTGTGACAGCCACAGTGCCGTCAGCAGCACAAGACAAACGAGGGACAGCCAGGAAGAAACGAAAGCCGCCTGCCATCCTCCGGCCCACACGAACGGAGCCATCAGCAGCGATGTTCCCACGGGATACTTCGACGGAAGAATCTGCGTGGTTTCACCGGTAAAGGGGTCCACCTGGGTTATCGTCGTTGAACCCTGGAGATACGTGCGCGCCTGATTGACGTAGATCTTCTCGTCGTCGACGGTCAGGGTCTTGGGATAGAACATCAAGAACGCAACGCTGTACGCCGCGATCAAGAAAACGATTACCCACCAGGCGAGATGGTTGCGCTGGCTCACCGTTTGTCGCGGCACATCTCCGGTCATGACGGTTGCGAACTCAACCATGTCTGTCGCCACCGTTCGAGCATAAACAGGGCGAACAGCTGTTTCTGGCAGTTGCGCCGACCCGAGAGGTGATCATCGATCAATGCCTGCACCGCTTGTGGGCGCAGGAAGCCGCCGTCGCGCACGTTCGATTCGCTGAGCGTGTCGCACAGCAACGATTTCAACGGCCCGGCGAACCATGCACCTACGGGAGCGCCAAAACCCGTCTTCGGCCCGTCAAGGATCGTCGAGGGCACCAGACCGTCCAGGGCGCGCCGGAAAATGTGTTTGAGCCCGCCGCGACGCAGCTTCAGGGTGCTGGGAATGGACGCTGCCATCTGCACCAGATCGACGTCGAGCAATGGCGATCGCGCCTCAAGAGAACAGGCCATCGTGGCCCGGTCCACCTTGCACAGAACCTCTTCTGCAAGATACGTCTTGCCGTACACGTAACAGTCGCGTGCCACGGCGTCACGATCCGCAACCTCGGCGTGAATCTCGTGCAGTTCGTCGTACAGAGACCCCGCGTTCAGGCTCGACAGGGCATCATCACTAAGCAGTGTCTCAAGATCTTCCACGACGAATGCACCCAACCAGCGCCACAGACGCTGCGGTTCGGGCGCCTTGAGTCCGCGCAGAAACTGATTCACCTTGAAGTCAAGTGAAAGATATCCGCGGCGCACCGGCAACCTGGCGGCGAGCGGAACGACGGCTCGACGGTGAAGCAATCCTGGCATCACGGCGTTGTAGAAACGAGCGAAGGGAAGAGCCTTGAACGTCACGTAGCCGGCATACATCTCGTCACCCCCATCACCGGTGAGTGCGACGGTCACGTGTTCACGGGTGAACTTCGAGAGCAGATAGGTGGGCAGGATCGATGAGTCCGCCAACGGCTCATCGAGCATAGCGCTGACGGTTGGCAAAACGTCCATCGTGGCATCGGGATCGAGGACCTGCTGGTGGTGGTCGGTGCCAAGCGCACCTGCCAGATCCGTGGCGCTATCCGTCAATGCAAAATCCCTGTCCGTGGATGCAATCGTGAATGTCTTGACGTCGCCGATCCCCAGTTTCTTCACGATCGTGGCGGCCACGGCGGAACTGTCGATCCCGCCCGACAAAAACACACCCAGCGGCACATCGGCAATCAGCCGCCGCTTGATCGCGGCCGTCAGCGCGGTGCGAATCCGCTCCACCCAGTATTGCTCGGAATGTCGGTCGCGCGGCGATATCGTTTCGTCCGGACGATTCGGCAATTCCCAGTAGGCATCAATCGACAAGCCGCCCTCGTTCAGGTCCACGACGAATCGGTGCCCGGCAGGCAGCTTGTTCATGCCCCGGTAGATCGCGTGGGGTGCCGGCACGTGCTCGAACAGGAGAAATCGCGCCGCGGTTTCGAGATCCATCTCCCGTTTGACCTGCGGGTGCCGCAGCAGCGACTTCGGTTCGCTCGCAAATGCGAAGAAAGACCCGTCATGCACGTAGTAGAGAGGCTTCTGCCCCATTCGATCCCGGGCGCCGAACAGCCGGCGCCGGCTCGCGTCGTGGATGACGAACGAAAACATTCCATTGAACCGCTCGACACATTTTTCGCCCCATGCGGCATACGCCAGAAGCACGGTCTCCGTGTCGCTTCGCGTCCTGGCTTCGAATCCCAGGGATCTCAACTCGCCATTCAACTCCAGGTAGTTGTAGATCTCTCCGTTGTAGACGAGGCTAAGACCGCGCTGCTCGTCGCACATGGGTTGAGGACCGCCCACGATGTCGATCACGGACAGCCTTCGGTGGCCCAAGGCCACGCGATCGGTCATCGCGTAGCCGTCGGCATCCGGACCGCGGTGGCGCAACGCCTCGGTCATGCTCCGCAGGACATCCATGTCCTCCAGGCGACTCGGCGACGACCAGGCCCGGGCGTATCCTGCAATCCCACACATAAGGGAATCTCGCTAACGTAGTGAGTCACGACGACTCGTCGGTCTCAGAAGGTCTCAGAAGTGGAGTAATGGCGTGATGGAGTAGTGGAGTATTGGATCGATTATCGCGCCACCGGACCAATACTCCAGTACTCCAGCACTCCAATCATCCGCCCGCGTCAGGCTGGTGTCGACGAACGGACTTTACGACGTACGCGGGTTTCTGTTGTGATTCAAAGTAAGTTCTCATCACCATCTCGGCGAGCAGGCCGATGAGAATCATCTGGATGCCCAGAACGAACAGGCCGATCGACAGAAACGGCAGCGGCGTTTCCACGAAGTCCTTGTGCCAGCCGGGCCCCAACGCGCTATCGGCGGGAATCAACTTGAACAACACTGCGATCGCGAACGCAACGAACGATAGAACAATGCTCGCAATGCCGAATCCACCGAACACGTAGATCGGTTTGGTCAGGTATGAGTCCATGAATTTGACGACGATCAGGTCAAGAAGGACCTTGATGGTGCGTCGGTATCCGTATTTCGATTGGCCGGCTGTCCTCGGATGGTGCGTGACGGGAATCTCCGCAACGCGCGCACCCTGCCAGGCCGCGAAGATCGGGATAAAGCGGTGCATCTCGCCGTACAGCCGGATCCCCTGGATGACCGGGCGCCGGTACGCCTTCAACGAGCATCCGTAATCGTGAAGGCGCACACCACTGACGCGAGATATCACGGCGTTGGCGATCTTCGACACGAACACGCGATGCCCAACGTCCTTGCGATCCTTGCGCCAGCCTGACACGACCTCGTACCCCTCATCCAACTTCTGGATGAGCCTCCCGATGTCACCCGGGTCGTTCTGAAGATCGCCGTCCATTGGAACAACGATTTCTCCCCTTGACTCGTCGAATCCGGCAGCCATTGCAGCCGTCTGTCCGAAGTTGCGCGAAAACGTGATCGCGATGACGCGCCGGTCCTGATCGGCCAATTGGTCGATCAGTTCGCCGGTACCGTCGGTCGAGCCATCGTTGACCAGAATCAGTTCGTAGGATTCCCCAATCTCATCCATCGTCGTGCGCACGCGATCGCACAGCGGCCGGACGCTGTCCTCCTCGTTGTAAAGCGGCACCACGATGGAGATTGCCACGTTGCCATGGCGCGGTTCATTCATTCGCGAAACCTTTGAGAGAACGGCTCGAGCGCCGACGAAGATGCGGGTGCCCGGAACCGGCCTTCATGAGTCCAATCGGTCAACCGTCGCGCGACCATTAAGCGACTCCATGCACTCACAGGCAACCCGGTCCTTGAGGGCACAATTATACATGGCAATGCACGAAGTCGCGCGATTGGTGTGACCGAGGCATAAAGGCACGAAGGCACGGAGGGCTGTCGCGACCGAAGATGGAACGACGGAATCCGAAGCTTGATTCTTACGATCGCACAGACTCTTGAAGTGTCCTGCCTGACGTGTTCTTGGTCTGATTGGGTGAGTTGCGTCGTGCGACGCTGGTTTCCGCCGCTCGCTGATCACTCGCGACGGCGCCTTCGCGCCTATTTCGTAGCTTTACGTCTTCATCGCTTTACGAGAACAACAGCGCCTATCGGCGCACGGCCGTTCGGAAGGTTTCGAAGAAACGATCGCGGCCCCATTTTCCACTGTACGACAGGGTGAGATCAACCACCATGCCTGATGGCAATTTCTACGATCAACTTCCGGTATTCGACGATTTCTCCGGGATCACCGATCCGAATCGGTGTCGAGCGGTGCCTGACGACTGGCTCGTCGTCGTGGCCGACATCGAGGCGTCGACCGCGGCGATCGGCGCCGGACGCTTCAAACACCCGAAAGGATTTACGGCGACGTCGAGACCCATCGGCCCGTCCGCCTGGACGTGATGCAACTGGCTCGTTCGAACGACAAGCTTGCGTCAGAGGTCCGGGTTCGGACGTCCGGTCGCACCCGACTGTATCGCGCGTGGTACTGGCTCCGGCTGAAGATTCAGATGGCCATCGGACGCTTTGTCTTCCCGAGGCACATGAGATTCGGCGGCGTGGATTGGGGCCGCTACCAGCGTGGCGCGGTGACGAATACCGACTTTCGAAAGTTCGACGATGTTCTTCGCCACATCCTGGCGGGGACGGCACGCCAGCGCCAGGAACTGGCCGGCTACCTGGAGGGGGAGTTCGAGAAGGGCCGGCTTGTCTACGGCCTTTGCGCCGCGCCGGCAGCGGTGATGACGTGCCTGATCTTCAACCGTGACGGTGAACACGTGCACTTCGTCGACGGTGTCGATGGCGGTTACGCGAAGGCCACGACGCAAATGAAGCAACGTTCTACCCATCTCACGGCCGAATCGTGAACGCGTGCCCACCGCACCGAGTCGTCGTGCTGCTTTCAATCTGATTTCAACTGCTCCGCCTGGCGTTCCAACTCGTCGGCGAGGTCCGGGTCGCGGGCATCGGGGTCCGGGTGCGTCCGTAGAAGCCGTGCCATGTACCGCAGCGGTTCCGGCCAGTCCGGCTTCAGGCTGTGCGCTCGTTCATAGTGCCTGTACGCATCGTCCGAGCGGCCGCTGATCTCAAGTGTCCGAGCGTAATTGAATTGCAGTTCCGGCTTGTCCGGATCATAGGTCATCGCTGCCCGGTAGTGATCCAATGCAGCGCGAAGGTCTCCTTTATCCTTCAGGATATTCGCGAGGTCGTTGTGCGCTACGACCTTGGCAATATGTGGCGCAAGCTCCAGAGCCCGCAGCCCATGAAGTAACGCTTTATCGAGGTCACCCGTCATCCAGTAGATCTCGGTGAGGCTCTTGTAGGTCTCGAAAACATTGTCGTTGACTTCCAACGCGGCCTGGTAATAACTCACGGCCGTGTCAAGATCGTCGCGACGCTGAAAGATGACCCCCAGGTTGTTGTGGGCCATCCACGCATCGGGGTTCTTCCGGATCGCATCGTTCCACAGGGTTTCCTCATCACGAAACGTGTGCGCGTGATGCCAGGTCAACAGGCTCAAGACCACCACGACGATTGCCGCCACCGGGGGCCCGATCCACGCCAGTCGAATCCGCTCGATCACCGAATGTCCCACCGCCACGACGAGCGCAATCAGGGCCATGCTGGAAAGATATTGAAAATGGTTCGCGACAAACGAAAACCGCATGAAATAGACATCGAAGAAGCTGAGTGCCGGAAACAGCGTGCCGCCAAAGCACAGCGCGGCGACCAGCGGTGCCCTCCCGAGCTTGTGACGCGCCAACCACAGGATCACCACGAAGGCGATCGCGGCCGCCGGGTACAGTACCTGCGCAAAGTCATTCCCGTCCGGCTGCCATCGCGGGTAGACGAACATCAATGGCGAGGGATAAACCAGCTTCCCCGCGTAAAACCAGACCGCCCGCCCCGCGATCAGACACCGGTGACCGAACGATTCGTCGAGCGCCTGCAACGTGCCCGTGAAGCTGGTTTCCTTCTCGACCCATGCCGTGAGCAGTCCGAGGGCAATGCCCGCGATGAAGAACGGCGTCAGCAACAGAACGTCCTTTCGCCCGATCCGGTTCATCTTCCACCAGACCAGCAGCAGTGCAACCGCCGGGAGCGTGCAGGCCGTCGTCTTGGACAACATCGCCAACACGAACAGGACGAACGACACCGCGTACATTACCGAGAACGGCGATTGCGTTTTCCCTGTGCCGCCCAATCGGCGATACCGGACATACGCCAGAAGCGAAGCCAGAAACAGGAACCCGGACAGGACGTTCTTGCGTTCGGTGATCCATGCGACGGATTCCACTTGAATCGGGTGCAAGGCGAACACCGCCGCGGCGACCCACGCGCCGGGCACGGTAAGTGTCCTGAGCAGGCGATACAGAAGCAGCGCCCCCATGGCGTGCAGGAGAATATTCGTCAGGTGGTAGCCGGTCGTCGAAAAATTCCAGAGCCGATATTCGATCCAGAACGACGAATACATGAGCGGGTAGAAGTGGTAGTTCTCTTCGATCCTGTACCAGCTTCTGGCCAGACCTCCGACCGAGCGCAGCGCCTCATTGTCGGCAACGTTGGGGGAGTCGTCCCAGATAAATTCGCCGTGCGCCGCGGGCCAGTATGCGACGAACGTCGCTGAGACGAGCAGACATGCCTTCAGGATATCGCCCGAAGACCGATGTCTGATGAAGAAGCTGGTCATCACCTGCGTCGCCGATGCGCTCTGGAGTTAACCCGAATTTCTCACGAGTTTACCCCCTCATGCGTGCAACGCTACGTGGCACCATCGAAAACCAGGTTCTACTCATCCGGAACGCAGCGCGTAGAAGATTTCACTTACGCACGGTGCATTGTAGCCGTCCGTTACACCGATACAATGCCACCAGCGCATTGATTCTGGAGAACAAGTGATGGATCTTCTTGAACGACTGGCACAGACGCCCGCCATCTCGGGCCGCGAACATCGAATTCGCGATCTGATCGCGTCCGAAACCAAGGAGCTGTTCGACGACGCGCGTACGGACGCACTGGGTTCCTTGATCTGCCGGCGCGACCCACGGCCGCGAAACGCCGCCAGGGCGAAACGCAAGCCGCTGTCGCTCATGGTGGCGACACACATGGACCAGATTGGTTTCCTGGTTCGCCACATCGACGACAAAGGTTTCCTGCGCGTCAATGCCGTCGGCGGCTTCGACACGCGCAATCTCTTCGCGCGCCTGGTGACCGTGTGCACCGAGAAAGGCGACATCCCCGGCGTGATGAATCCCAGCGGCCGGCCGTTGCACATCGCGACCGACGAAGACCGCAAGAAGGTGCCCGAGATCAGCGATCTCGTCATCGACACCGGCATGCCCGCCGACCAGGTGGCTAAACGGGTCCGGATCGGCGACATGGTCGTCATTCGCGCCGAGTTCACACGCGTTGGCGACACGGTCGTCGGCCAGGCCCTCGACAACCGCATCGCGTGCTGGATCGCGATTCGGGCCATGCAGAGCCTGAAGCACCACGAGTGCGAGATCCATTGTGTCTTCACCGTCCAGGAGGAGGTCGGTCTGCGCGGCGCGGGGACGGCGGCGTTCGGCATCCGCCCCGACGTGGGGATTGCGGTGGACACGACGCTTTGCGTCGATACTCCGGGCGTCCCGACGGATCAGACCGTAACGCAGCAGGGCGCCGGCGCCGCACTCACCGTCATGGACGCGGGTTCGATCGCCGACCTAGGCGTGCTCGAGTCGTTCGAAAAGACGGCAAAGAAGAAGAAAATAAAGACTCAGCGCTCGATCCTGCCGCGCGGCGGGACCGACGCGGGCACGATCCAGCGGGCCGCAGATGGCGCGCGCACGTTCACACTCTCCTGTCCTACGCGATACATCCACACCATTACGGAAATGATCCACCTGGACGACATGCACGCGTGTCGCGACCTGCTCGCCGCGTTTCTCGAGCAGGCGAGGTGATGGACTGAGACCGTGCACGCCACACAGGCAAAGAAAGGCGGCAAAGCGACGGAGGGTTGTTGATCGAGGGCCGGGTGTGTGTGACGAAGATCCAATCACATTCGAACAGGCAACAGGCAGCTTACCGACTTGCGACGACGTCCGCTTGCGACCCCCGTTTTCCCTTCGTCGCTCCGTCGCTTTTTTCGCCCCCATCATTCGTTCAACATGTGCAGCCAGCTACGGCAGTTCCGTCGATCCCATGAGATATCGATCGATTTCGCGGGCGCCGCCGCGGCCTTCGGCGATGGCCCAGACGATCAGGGACGCGCCGCGTCTCATGTCACCTGCGACGTAGACGCCGTCCACACCCGTCGTGTAGCGGTCGAATTCCGATTTGACGTTCGTCTGCCCGTCCGTCTCCAGGCCGAGATTTTCGACGAGCGTCTGGTCGGGGCCGTGGAATCCGACGGCCAGCAACACCAGGTTGGCGGGCCAGTCGTAGGTGCTGTCCGGCACCTCGCGCGGGTTACCGAACTTGCCGGGCCCCTGCTTGTCCCATTCAACGCGCACCGTTCGGACGGCTTTGACCTGCCCCGAACCGTCGTCCACGAACTGCTTGGTGAGCAACTGGTACTCCCTGGGGTCGCGTTCGAAGACGGCCTCGCCCTCGGCGTGACCGTAGTCGACGACGTAGACATGCGGTTGCTGCGGCCACGGATTGGCCTCTTCGCGGTCTACCGGGGGCATGGGCTTGCGGGCGAAGTTGATCAGGCCTCTGCAGCCCTGACGAATGGCCGTGCCGATGCAATCGGTGCCGGTATCGCCGGCACCGATGACGACGACATCCTTTCCGGCGGCGTCCACGAACGTTTCGTCATCGATCCGGTCTCCCAGGCCGCGCCTGATGGCAAGCGTCAGGTAGGGCATCGCCATGTGGATCCCGCGCAGGTGGCGGCCCGGAATCTCCATGTCGATGGCCTTCAGCGCGCCGCACGCGAGCATGACCGCATCGTGTTCGCGGCGGACCTCGTGAATGTCGACGTTGACCCCGACGTGGGCATTGGTCACGAATTCGATCCCCTCGTCGCGCAGAAGATCGATCCGCCGATCGACCATCCATTTCTCAAGTTTCATGTTCGGCGTACCGTACATGAGCAGGCCGCCAAGTCGGTCGTCGCGCTCGAAAACGGTCACGCGGTGACCGACCTTGTTCAATTGATCGGCCGCGGCCAGACCCGCCGGGCCCGATCCGATGATCGCCACCTTCTTTCCGGTGCGCGACGACGGCGGCTGTGCGACGATCCAGCCTTCCTTGAACGCGCGGTCGATAATCGCCTGCTCGATGTTCTTGATGGTCACGGCCGGCTTGTTGATGGCCAGAACGCACGACCCCTCACAGGGAGCGGGGCAGATGCGCCCCGTGAATTCCGGGAAATTGTTGGTCTTCAGTAGACGGTCGAGTGCCTCGCGCCACCGCCCGTGGGTTACCAGGTCGTTCCACTCCGGAATCAGGTTGTGGATCGGGCACCCGAAGGTGTGTCCATCCACCTCGAGGCCGGCGTGGCACAAGGGCACACCGCAGTCCATGCACCGGGCGCCCTGGCGGTGCAACGCATCGTCGGGCAGCAACCTGTAGATCTCCTTCCAGTCACCGACGCGCGCAGCCGGGTCGCGCGGCGATGCCGCTTCACGAGGGAACTCCATAAATCCCGTGGGATTGCCCATGTGATGAACGTTGTTACGGCGCGGCGCGTCCGCCGGCCAGCAAGGCCGGATCCGCCGCGGCTTCCACGTCCCGCTGCCGCCGCTCGGCCAGCACGCGCTGGTATTCGTGTGGCATGACTTTCTTGAAATCGCGGACAGCCTCGTGGAAATCGGCGAGGATCCCGGCGGCCACCGTCGATCCAGTGGCCCGCTGGTGCAAGTGAATCAACCAGCGAAGTTCCGCCGCGTCATGGGCGTCGTCCACCGGACCGATACCGACCATCTCCAGGTTGCAACGTCGCTCGAAGCGGCCGTCCGGATCGAAGACGTACGCGACGCCGCCCGACATTCCCGCCGCAAAGTTGCGCCCGGTCGGCCCCAGAATCACCACCCGACCATTGGTCATGTACTCGCACCCGTGATCGCCCGCGCCTTCCACGACGGCGATCGCGCCGCTGTTGCGAACGCAGAAACGCTCACCGGCAATGCCCCTAAAAAATGCCTGGCCGCTCGTGGCGCCGTACAGCGCCACGTTGCCCACGATGACGTTGTCTTCCGGCACGAAGCCGCCGGCCACCGCCTCCTTGGGCGGATAGATCACTACCCGGCCGCCGCAGAGCCCCTTGGCGGTGTAATCGTTGGCGTCGCCGGCCAGGTCGAACGTGATGCCGCGGGTCAGCCACGCGGCGTAGCTCTGTCCGGCCGAACCTTCGAAGTGCACACGGATGGTCCCGTCCGGCAGACCCTCTTCGCCGTATCTTGTCGTCACCCGGTGACTCAACATGGTGCCGACCGTCCGATTCGTATTCCTGATGGGCATCCGAATGCGTACCGACTTGCGGTCTTCGAGCGCCGGACGGGCCTGGATGATCAGCTCATTATCGAGTGCCTTGTCCAGGCCGTGAACCTGATCGATGGCACAAATAACCTGCGTATCGGGGCGCGGCCGCGTGGCCGGCGCGAGAATTGAACTCACATCAAGTCCGTCTGCCTTCCAGTGATCGATCGCGGCATCAACGTCGAGCAGATCGCATCGCCCGACGATCTGCTCCAGTTTCTGAAATCCCCATTGCGCCAGGGTGCGGCGCACCTGATCGGCCACGAGAAACATGTACGTGATCACGTGTTCCGGCTTGCCGCTGAACTTCTGGCGCAGCTGCGGGTCCTGGGTGGCGACGCCCACCGGGCAGGTGTTCAGATGGCATTTGCGCATCATGATGCAGCCCAGCGTGATCAGCGGTGCCGTTGAAAACCCGAACTCTTCGGCGCCAAGCAGCGCGCCGACGACGACGTCGCGGCCTGTTCGCATGCCGCCGTCCACCTCGATGCGAACGCGCGAGCGCAGGTCGTTCAGCACCAGGGTCTGATGCGTTTCGGCGAGCCCCAGTTCCCACGGCACGCCCGCGTGCTTGATGCTGGTCAGGGGTGACGCGCCGGTTCCGCCGTCGTGGCCGGAGATCAGGAGGTGGTCGGCCTTGGCCTTGGCGACTCCGGCGGCAACCGTGCCCACGCCCATTTCGGCCACGAGCTTCACGCTCACCGACGCGGCAGGGTTCGCGTTCTTCAGATCATGAATGAGCTGGGCCAGGTCCTCGATCGAGTAGATGTCGTGGTGCGGCGGCGGACTGATCAGTGTCACGCCGGGCATCGCGTGCCGAAGTTCCGCAATGTAGCCGTCAACCTTCTCGCCGGGCAGTTGCCCGCCCTCGCCCGGCTTGGCGCCTTGAGCGATCTTGATCTGAAGCTGGTCGGCGTTGGCCAGGTAATGGCTGGTGACGCCGAATCGCGCCGAGGCAATCTGCTTGATGGCGCTGCGCCTCAGGTCGCCGTTGTCGTCCGGCGTGTAGCGGCGGGCGTCTTCACCGCCTTCGCCCGTGTTCGACTTGCCACCGATGCGGTTCATCGCGATGGCCAGGGTCTCGTGGGCCTCGGGCGACAGGGCGCCCAGACTCATGGCGCCAGTGCAGAACCGCTTGACGATTTCCGCAGCCGGTTCGACTTCGTCAAGATCAATCGGTTGCCGCCCGGCCTCTTCGGCAGTCTTGAAGCGGAACAGTCCGCGCAGCGTGGATCGGTTCTTCGACTCGTCGTCGCACAGCTTCGCGAACCGATCGAACGCCTCGGCGCTGTCCAGCCGCGCTGCCGCCTGCAGCGCCGCGATTGATTCGGGGTTGACCGCGTGCGTCTCGCCGCCGCGACGCCACTGGTAATGGCCGGGGTTGGGCAGCACCGGCAGGCGCTTCGCCTGATCGCGCCGTGGAAAACCGAGCGCGTGACGGCGCAGCGCCTCGACCGCCAGCGCCTCGAAGCCGACCCCCTCGACCCGCGAGGCGGTGCCCGTGAAGCAACGTTCGATGACTTCGCTGTTCAGGCCGACTGCCTCGAAAATCTGGGCGCCCTTGTAGCTGTGCAGTGTGGAAACGCCCATCTTGGACATGACCTTCAGCATGCCCTTGCCCACCGCCGCAATGTAGTTGTCCGTGATCCGACCCTTCGACAGGCGCTTCGGCAACAGGTCGTGGTGGCGCAAGTTCCAGATACATTCGAACGCGAGGTACGGGTTGATCGCGTCGGCGCCATAACCGACCAGCAGACAGTGATGGTGCACCTCACGAGCCTCGCCGGTTTCAACAAGGATGCCGATTCGCGTGCGGCTTCCGGTCCGGACCAGGTGATGATGCACCGCGGCCACGGCCAGGAGTGTCGGCACGGCCACACGGTCCCGGTCGATCTGGAGATCGGAAAGGAGAATCAGGCTGTAGCCCTCTTCGATTGCCGACGACGCTTCGTCGCAGATTCGGCTCAACGCCGCCTTCAAAGCCGCGGCCGACCGATCCTCGCCGTTGGCATCCGAATCCGGCCGATCGAACACCATGGCGATCGTCTTCGTCCGCCAGCCGCGATGATCCATCGCCCGAAGTTTTTCCAGCTGCTCGTTCTTGAGGATGGGCTGGTCGAGCCAGAGGCGGTGGGCGTGCTCCGGTGTGGCGGACAGCAGGTTGCCTTCCGGGCCGACGTAGCAGCCCAGGCTCATGACCAGTTGCTCGCGAATGGGGTCGATCGGCGGGTTGGTGACTTGGGCGAAAAGTTGCTTGAAGTAGTCGTAAAGCATGCGCGACTGGTCGGAAAGGCACGCCAGCGCCGTGTCATTGCCCATCGATCCGACCGCTTCCTGGCCACCGGTGGCCATCGGGGCCAGCAGCTTCTCGACATCCTCGACCGTGTATCCGAGACACTGCATGCGGTGCAGCAACGATGCCTCGTCGGCGCCGTCCCGCTCCGTGCTGACCGGAAGCGGCCGCGGCAGATCGTCGAGGATGATCCGTTTCTGTGTGAGCCACTGCCCGTAGTCGTGCTCGTCGGCAAGCTCGTTCTTGATCTCCGCGTCGTCGATGATGCGCCCCGCTTCAAAATCGACCAGGAACATGCGGCCGGGCTGGAGGCGTCCCTTGATTTTGACATTGGCCGGATCAACCGGCAGGACGCCCACCTCGCTGGCCATGATCACCAGGTCGTCCTTGGTGACGTAGTACCGACTTGGGCGCAGACCGTTGCGATCGAGTACGGCCCCGATGAAGTGCCCGTCGGTGAATGCCACCGACGCGGGCCCGTCCCAAGGTTCGGACAGGCACGAGTGGTACTCGTAGAACGCGCGGCGCTTCGCGTCCATCAGCTCGTTCTGCTCCCACGCCTCCGGGATCATCATCATGATCGCGTGCGGCAGCGGACGGCCGGCCATCATGAGCACTTCCAGAACGTTGTCGAACATCCCCGAATCGCTGGTGACCGGGTCGATGATCGGCTGCAGCCTGGAAAACTCCTCGCCGAACAGCGGCGTCTGCATGATGCCCTGCCGCGCCTTCATCCAGTTCACATTGCCGGCGAGCGTGTTGATCTCGCCGTTGTGACACATGAACCGCATCGGCTGGGCACGATCCCACGAAGGAAACGTGTTCGTGCTGAACCGCGAATGAACCATGGCCAGGTGGCTGACGAAATCATCTTCGCCCAAGTCCGCAAAATACTGCGGAACTTGCTCGGCCGTGAGCTGTCCCTTGTACACGATGATCTTGGCCGAGAGGCTGCAGACGAAGTAATCGTCCCGATCGAAGCCGGCTCCCTTGATCTGGTGGTAGGCCTGCTTCCGGATCAGGTACAACTGCCGCTCGAACGCTTCGGGGTCGAGGCCGTCCGCCGCCTTGATGAAGATCTGCTCGATCACGGGCTCGGTCGACTTCGCGGTGGCGCCGACCGACGAGTTGTCGGTGGGCACGCGACGCCAGCCCAGCAGGGTCTGGCCCTGTTGCGTGACGTATTCCTCAACGATGTTCCTGCACGCCCGGCGCTTGGCGGGGTCGGTGGGCAGGAAAATCATGCCGACCGCGTAACGGCCGGGCGCCGGCAATGCCTCGCGTAGGTGCTCGCGGGCCACCCTTTCT
>CAUZBA010000019.1:0-18375 GCA_963577635.1 Phycisphaerae bacterium | reverse complement strand
TTACACTGTGTCGTCACAGGTCGGCCGCCTTGCCTGGAATAAAGGTTGCTCGCAACTTCCCTTATGCCAGAAAGACCAACCTTTTCAATAGAGTCGTGAGAAATGCGGGCTAGCCAGGGGCGACTACGAGTACAGTCGGCGCCAGCAATGGATCAACGCTCACAAGAATGTCCCACAAAACACACCGTCGCCGATTTCTTCGACGAGTACCATCCGGAAAGAGGTTGGAGCCTCAAGAGAAATATCCGCGATGTTGCGGTCTGGGACGGAAAGCGACTCAATTCGAATTCGAAAGGCCTGCGTGGCACGACGGAAACGGTTACGAACGGGTGCCGAACAAGATCAGGATCGCCGTGCTCGGCGATTCGTTCACCTTCGGGGAGGAGATCAGCGATGATGAAACCTATAGCGCCCGCCTGGAGCAAATCATCCCCAACAGCGAAGTGTTGAATTTCGGCAATCACGGCTACGGCCACGACCAGATGCTGATCTATTTTCGATCCGAGGTGCGGCGGTACAGACCTGATATCGTGGTCCTGGGTTTTGTCCCCATGGATATGCAGCGCAATCTTCTCTAATTTCGAGACTATGCCAAACCGCACTTTAAATTGGTCGATCACCGGCTTGTCGCCCGGGATGTTCCCGTTCCTCCACCGGAACACTTCCTTCGCAACGATTGGCGTCGAAGCAAGCTGTTCGATCTATTGGCCATCATCAGTGAGGCACATCGCTGGAAACGGGGTTCGATGCAAGGAAAGGTCTACCGCACGACGGAATCGATTCTGGATGTCCTGGCACAGGAGATCTCTGAGATCAACGCTCAGGCTCTGTTTGTCTTTTTGACTGTGGCGAAGCGTCCAGGCGAGACGGGCCCGCGGCCGTCAGGGCCGGAGCGTTTCCTGATCGAATTCTGCAGTCGGCGTGAGGGCCTGGAGGGCTTCAGCCTGTAACCTCTGATAGATGCCGAGTACAAGTCGGGGCACAGGTTGATGCAGAAGTGGCACTGGAATGGCCACATGCACACCGTTGCGGCCATCGAGATCAAACGCTTCATGGAACAGAATAAGATGATCCGCGACCATCAGTGAAGCGTGCGGGTCTTCTGGCGAGCCGCCGCGTTGAGTCATCACCATGCGAAAAAATATTGTGCTCCTTGTCGTCGTCCTGATCGCCCTGGCGATCGCCGGATGGTGGTCCATGGCGGGGCGGAAGCTTCCGGATGCCGAATTCGTGTTCGTCAGCGCGGCGCCGCACAAGACGCTGGATCCGCAGCAGATGAGCTGGCTCGACGAGATCCGAATCGCGGAGTGCCTTTACGAGCCGTTGGTGAAGTTCGAAGTCCCACAACTCGACATCGTCGGCGGTGTTGCCGACCGGTGGGAAGTCGACGCGACCGATCACGGTGAGCGGTACACGTTTCATCTGCGATCCGACGCGCGGTGGAGCAACGGCGATACGGTGACCTCACACGATTTCGTTTATGCCTGGCGCCGGGCGATGATGCCCGACTTCGCGGCCCAGTATTTCAATCTCATGTGGGTCATCGAGGGCGCGCGCGAGTTCTACGATTGGCGCAACGAGCAATTGCTCACGTACGAGAAGCAGGACCACAAGAGCGCCGACGCGGCAGAGCAACTCTGGAAGAGCGCGTTGACTCATTTCGACAACACCGTGGGTCTCATCGCGCCGGACGCCGAGACGCTGGTCGTGCGGCTGAAGCGACCGACCCCGTTCTTTCTCGAACTCTGTGCGTTCGCGACGTTCATGCCCGTCCATCGAGACACCGTCGACAGGTTCGTCGAGGGGCCGGATCCGACCACCGGCCGGATGAAGCAGATGCCCTGGGTCATCCCGGGGCAGGTGGTGTGCAACGGACCCTATGTGTTGAGCGAGAGAAAGATCAAGGAATATCTGTTGATGCGGGCGAATCCGAACCATTGGAATCGGGCGGCGATGGGAAACGGCAGCATCCTCGAGCGGATCATCGAGAACACTCAGACGGCGCTGCTGGCCTACGATCAGGGCGAAATCCACTGGTTGCCCGACATCCCCACGGCAAAATCACTTGCAGCCGATCTGATCGCCGCCGACCGCAGCGACGTTCACGTGTTTCCCGGTGCAGGCACCTACTACTACCTGTTCAATTGCGAATCCACGCTTCCCGATGGTTCGCAGAACCCCCTGGCGGATCGGCGCGTCAGACGGGCTCTTGCCATGACCATCGACGGCAAGCGCATTGTCGAATCCGTGACGCGCATGAAACAGCCGGTGGCACGAACCTTCACGCCCGTCGGCGAGGTGCCCGGTTACGATCCGCCGGTCGAGGCGGGCGCCGGGTTCGATCCACAGGGTGCTCGCAAGCTGCTGTCCGAGGCCGGATATGCGAATGGCAGCCTGATGAAGGGCCTGTCGATTCTCTACAACACGAACCAGGGCCACGAGAAAATCGCCCAGTTCGTCCAGCAGTCCTGGCGTACGCACCTCGACGTTCATGTCGAACTGGAGGGAATCGAAAAAAAGGTGTTCAGCGACCGGCGTCGTAAGCACCGGTTCACCATCTCAAGAGGCGGATGGTTCGGCGACTATCGCGACCCGACGACGTTTCTCGACCTCTTCCGAACGGGCGGCGGCCAGAACGACGGTCGATACAGCAACCCGCAATACGACGGCCTGCTTGATCTCGCCGTGTTCGAGCGCGACCCGAAGCAGCGTATGGCCATCCTCAGGGAAGCCGAAGCGCTGATGTTGAACGACCAGGCCGTTGCGCCCATTTTTCAATACGTGCAGTTGGAGATGTTCGACACCCAGCGCGTCGAGGGCATTTCCCGCAATGCCTGGCATCGACGCCGGCTTGAGCTTGTGCGTGTCCGTTGACGGTCATTCCAAGTGATCCGCCTGATATTGACTCGATTGATTCAGATGCCGGTGATCCTGGGGATCATCTTCGCTGTGACATTCACCCTGGCATGGCTGGTGCCTGGCAATCCGTTGGAGTCCGAAGATCGAAATGTACCGCCCGAGATTCAAGAAGCGATGCTGCGACAGTATTCGTTGCACGACCCCTGGGTGTTCATGCAGGAATATCTCGTCGGCGTCTTCACGCGCGCCGATTTCGGACCCAGCCTCTACTACCGTGACCAGACGGTGAGCAGCATTCTCGCGGCAGGTCTGCCGATCAGCGTGGTGCTCGGCGTGGCCGCGATGATCGTGGCGTGTATGGTCGGGGTGGTGGCCGGGATCGTCGGCGCGCTTCGCCCCCGATCATGGCTCGATCACAGCTCCATGCTGCTGGCGCTGGTGGGTGTGAGCTTGCCCTCGTTCGTGACCGCGGCGGCACTTCTGATCCTGTTCGCGGGCATCTTGAATTGGGTCCCGGCCGCCGGCTGGGGACACCCGCGACAGATGATCCTGCCGGCCATCGCGCTCGGACTCATGCCGGCCGCTTACATTGCCAGGCTGGTGCGAATCGGATTGATCGACGCAATGGGAAGCGACCACGTCAGGACCGCGCGGGCCAAGGGCCTTTCGCGTCATCAGGCTCTGCTCCGCCACGCTCTGAAGCTGGCGTTGCTGCCGGTACTCAGTTTCCTGGGGCCGGCGGCGGCCGCCACGCTCACCGGATCGTTCGTGGTCGAGAAAGTCTTCGAGATCCCGGGGATCGGTCGAGACTTCGTCAATGCCGTGCTTAACAAAGATCAGTTTCTCATCCTGGGGCTCGTCCTGGTCTATTCAAGCATGCTCATCGTTTTCAATCTCATCGTCGATGTGGCCTACGCGTGGTTCGACCCGAGAATCGAGCTGGATTGATGCGAACGGCGAACCGGGTGGTGCATCGGAGATAGAATGAATTCACATGCCCCGTGTGACATTCACATCGAATCTGCAGTCTCACGTGCCGTGTCCGCCGAAAGATGTCTCGGGCGATTCAGTCGCTGAGGTTCTCAGTGCGGTGTTCAGTGTCAATCAACGCGCTCGCGGCTATGTGCTCGACGATCGCGGCGCACTGCGCAAACTCTGATCGTGTTCATCAACGGCGAGCCGATCCGCGACCGGCTGGGTCTGAGTGATTCGGTGCCCCACGACGCCGAGGTGTGTGTCATGCAGGCACTGTCCGGAGGTTGAAGGCCGTGACCGAAGCACTGCTTATCGCGTCGCGCAAAGGATTGTTCCGCGTCGACCGGCGCCACGGCCAATGATCCATCGGGCAGCCCGCATTCGACGGGCTCGCGGTCACCTGTGCGCTCGCCGACCACAGCGACTTGTCGGTGTACGCCGCGATCGGGCACGGCCACTTCGGGGTCAAGGTTCACCGCATCCGCAACGGCGGCGCCGACTGGGAGGAAGTCACGACCCCGGCATACCCGCAGCGCCCGGCGGACCACGAACCGCAGCGGTGTCCCGTGCGCGGTATCGAAATCCCGTGGAACCTCGAGATGATCTGGGCGCTCGAACCCGGCGCAGAACCCGGCATCGTCTGGTGCGGCAGGATCCCCGGCGGACTGTTCCAGACGCAGGACCGGGGCGATTCATGGTCGCTGGTCCGCTCGCTGTGGGACGAGCCGGCGCAACGGCAATGGTTCGGCGGCGGTTACGACTATCCCGGCATTCACTCGATCTTTCCGGATCCGCGCGACCGGTCGCGCCTGACCGTCGGTGTCTCATGCGGGGGGGGGCACGACGGACGGCGGTGAGCACTGGCGTCGTCGCGCCGAGGGAATGCGCGCCGCGTACATGCCGCCCGAGAGAGCCCACGAGCCGGTGATTCAGGACCCGCACCGACTCGTGCAGTGCCCGTCACATCCCGAATCCTTGTGGGTTCAGCATCACAACGGGATTTCCAGGTCGACGGACGGCTCGGAATCCTGGCAAGAAATCAGTGAGGCAGGCCCGTCGACCTTCGGTTTCGCGGTGGCGGTGCACCCCGCTGATCCGCAGACGGCGTGGTTCGTTCCGGCCGTCAGCGACGAGCGGCGCATCCCGGTGGATGGCCGGTTCGTGGTGACCCGCACGCGAGACGGGGGTCATACCTTCGACGTGCTTGATGACGGGCTTCCGCAGACCCCGTCATACCATCTGGTTTATCGCCATGGCCTGGATGTGGACGAAACCGGATCGGTACTGGCGATGGGCAGCACGACCGGTTCGTTCTGGATTTCTGAGAATCAGGGCGATTCCTGGACGTGCATCAGCAACGACTTGCCCCCGATCTACGCGGTGCGGTTCGTGGCCGGCTAACCGATCGCGATGGACCATGGCCGGAAGGAGGCGTAGAAATCGCCACCGGTCAACAGATCACAGGTCGTCGTCCGCGGTCACCCGGCCTGTGCCGGCCGATGACCGTTTGAACCACCCGCCCATCGGATCGATGGGCTTGCGACCGAAGTGCCACATCATCAGGAGACCTGCGGCGATCAGGGGGATGCTCAGGAGCTGACCTCGGGACACGTGCAGCTGCGCCGCCTCCATGTGGGCGATGTGATCGTCGGGCAGGCGGTAGATTTCTCCGATAACGCGCATCACACCATAGGCGGCCAGGAAGACGCCACAGATCACGAAGGGTTTTCGTGGCCGCATCCACGCGATCGCCAAGACGATGAATACCAGCAGGCCTTCGAGCAGCGCCTGGTAAATCTGTGACGGATGCCTTGCCGTGATGTACGGGGCGAGTATCCCGATGATTTCGCGGTTGCCGCTCTGGATGGCCGTGAGCAAATCCGGAAGCCACGACTGCAGCGGCCCGGCACCCGTGCCGTTGGGTGCCACCAGATCGACCGCCTCACCCAACGCGACGGCCCGGGCCGGATCGGCGCCGAGGTTCCAGTTGGCGATCTCCTGTGGAAACTTCACCGCCCAGGGCAGGTTCTCGTCGCACGGCTTGCCATACAGTTCACCGTTAACGAAATTCGCGATCCTGCCCACGAACAGACCCACCGGCGTCCCGAAGGCGGCAAGATCCATGATGTGTCCGAAATTGTGTCCATGGCGCCGCGCATAGTAGAGACAGGCGATGATGGCGCCGACGATCCCGCCGTGGCTCGCCATGCCCCCTTCATTGATTGCCAGCACGTCCCAGAACGGGAACCGGGGTGACATCGTCCAGAGCATCGACGGTTTGTAGAAAAGGACGTAACCCAGTCTGCCGCCGACGATGATGCCCACCGCGATCGTGACCACCATGTCGGCCAGACACGCCTGCTCGACCGTTGAGCGGCCGGCGGTGTTCACCCGCTTCATGATCAGGTAGCCGATGACGAATCCGGCGATATAGGAAAGTCCGTACCAGCGGATCGGCCCGCCTTCCCAGAGCTGGACTGCGTACGGATCAAGCTGATGCACATAGGTGGCGAGGCATGTCACCATTGCACGGGGCATCCTAACCCGGATGAGTCATGAATCATAAGCGTGAAAAGGGGATGGGCTATGATGTGCCCGCCGTCTGCGGGTTTCGCGGCACGGACCACGCCGAAGTTCCAACGATGATCACTCTCACCGCATTCGTTCTGACCACCTCAACGTTCCTCCAGCTCCTGCGTTTCGGACAGCAGCGGGGCGCGTCGCTGTCGATCATCGTGGCGGTGAACTACACCGTGGCGTTCGGCCTGACTTTGGCGTGGGGTCTGACCCGCCTCGACACGGGCACGGACCACACGACGACACTTGTCGCGATGGGCCTGGTGAACGGTTCGCTCTATTTTCTGCACCTGCTGGTGACCCTGGCGGCGTTTCGACTGGTCGGCGTGGGCATTACCACCGCACTTTGCATGACCGCGAGCGTCACGCCGGCGTTCGTGGCGTGGGCCGCCTGGGGAGAAGCGATATCGACGCCGCAGTGGGCCGGGCTGGCGATGCTGCCGGCGGCGGTCTTCCTGATGCGACCCGTCTCGCCTCCGGTTGCGGTCCGCACGTTCGCCACGCTGAAAGTTGATCTGGTGCTGCTGCTTGCCTTCGGGATGGCGGCCGTGGTCTCGACCATGCACAAGGCGGCGGACGTCTTCGGGCGCGGCGGTGATCAACCGCTATATAACATGACCCTGTTTGCCACGGCGGCGATCAGTTCGGTCGCCTACGCGGTGTGGCGCAGGCGGCGCGTGACTCGATTCGAGATGAGCATGGGGGTTGCCATCGGCACGGTCAACTGCGTCAACCTGTTGCTGCTGCTCCTGTCGCTTTCTCAACTGCCTACAGCCATCGTCTTTCCCGTCTCGTCGTGTTTGTTGATCATCGTCAACCTCGTCGCATCGAGGTTTCTCTGGGGCGAAGCGCTGAGACGTCGGCAACTGCTCGGCGTCGGCGTGGCGATCGTTGTCGTTATCCTGTGCAATATCAGCGGCTGATGCCGCGAATGAACCGTGCCGAGCTAGCACTTTAGAGCGTTTTCCATCCACTCGTAGCGTCCTGAGCTGGCTGCAACTGCGCCTGGCACAGGTCGTTTCCCACAGGTGCCTCTGGCATCGATCGGCTGTGCCGCCCGCTCGCGGCGTCGGCCTGCATCGCCGATGCGTTGCAGCATCGTCTGCTTCGGCCTCCTTGCTATCGAACGGCTCGCTCGATCTTGGGCCGACGAGTCACCTGCGGGACACGACCTAGTCGTGCTGCATCGACGACCCGCAGCGGGGTCGCCTGCTTCGCCCTCCTCGCCAGACTTGTTTCGCCGACACTCAAAATGCTACGAGTGTATGGAAACCGCTCTAGTCCCAAATCAAGCTCGATTCCAGGGAATATTGATTACTCAGGCATGGTTGAATAACCTTCAGGTGGCGGAATCCACGCCTCCGTAGGGCGATACAGGAAGAGTGGTGACTGAGTTGAATGGATGCGGTCAAAAATCGATTTCGCGGACCTGCGGCTTCACGCTGATCGAGCTGCTGGTGGTCGTCTCGATCATCGCGGTGCTCATCGCGATGCTGCTGCCGGCGCTGGACCGGGCCCGAGGTGAAGCGCAGTCGATCGTCTGCCTGAACCTGCACAAGCAGTTCGGGGTGGTGATGTACCTTTACAGGCAAGACAACAACGACGAATTTCCTCTCTTCGCCGATTTCTACCAACCCCCTACTCCGGGCACCCATTGGCACGATACCATTATGGAGTACGTCGACGAAGATGTCAGGGATCCGGGTACGGGTAAGCTTAGTTTTCTAAACACCAGGCTGTACGCGTGCCCCTCGGGTGAGGCGTGGGTCGGCGTCCCCTGGGGCGGCTACAAAGGCCACGTCGGGCCCAACCCCCAAGACGCCAATCCGCCGCCCCCGGGCGCCGTTGCGAACGCGCCGTTCGTCTACGGGAACCTAGGGGCCATCAAGTTCAGTGAAGTGAGATATCCCTCAACCTGGATCATGTCGTTCGACACGTCCAGGGGCTACCAATTCCAATACTCGTATGCCGGCTACACGCCTCAGTTGGACACCGACAGCGATAAGTTTCCCGACACGAATCAATTTGTCTCGGCCTGGCTTCAGATCGGGTTCGACTACAACGGCGCGCGTCCTCGCGTCCACCGGGACATTTCCAATGTCCTGTTGGTCGACGGCCATGCAGAACGGCTCGATTATCACGTCTTTCGGGGCAAGATCATCGGGGGACAGTACGAAGTCCACGACTACTTCAGAGATGACAGGTGACATCCATTCTCATCGCGGTTGCCCCATTTTCAACCACCTGCCGTGCAGATGCTGGCCCGCTTGCGACAGAAGGCGTTGATACTCGCCAAGCGTCGCCGGTTCGTGACGGTGTACGACAACGACCAAGTCGTAAGCCGCCGGCCAGTCGTGCTGGCTGAGGCGAAACGCCTCGCGAATCAGCCGTTTGATCCGGTTGCGTTTCACGGCCGTGCCGACCGACGCCGACACCGAAAGCCCCAGGCGCGGCAGGTCCAGCCCGTTCGGCTTGCCGTACACGGTTAGCGACCCGGCGCTCTGGCGGACGCGCGCCGCGTACACCTGCGCGAAAGCGCTCCGTCCGTGCAGGCGCCGGGCATGGCCGAATGAGTAGCGTGGAGAGGTGGGGGACATCGTGTGCGTATTCTATGCGCCTTTGCGCCATTCATTGGCGCGGTTGCCAACAGGGATAGGCATGAAGGCGAGGCGACAGGCACGAAGGCACGAAGAGTTGTGATCCGCGCGCCGGTCCGTTTTGACGGTGCGTTCTTATGTGTCGGTTGATCAACCCGATACCGACAGCAGTAATCGCCGATTTCATTCTCGTCGCGACGGGAGTCGCGACACCACACCCTTCGTGGCTTCGTGCCTCGAGGACACCAACGGCGCCGATTCGCGCACAGTGACGTAAGGCGATTCAATTCCCTGAATCCTGACGCCGTCTCCTCATCCTGAATCACGTCGCATCGCCAGCAACCGCGCGCTGTAGGTCGCGATGAGGTCGTGGCGGCGCAACAGTCCCACGACCGTCTGCGGCTGTTTCGCGTCCACCACCGGAAGCTCCTCGAAGTCGTCGTCGGCAAAGCGACCGATGGCGTCGGAGAGGTTCATCTGGAGTGTCAGAGGGCGGCAGGCCTGGTGGGCCAGATCCTCGGCGACGGCCAGTTCGGCGACCGGCGCGTCGTAGAGAAACTGGCGAAAGTCATTGAGGCTGAACACGCCCGCGTAGCGCTGCTCGCTGTCCACCACGGGGAAACAGGTCTGGCGTGTGTCGGTCAGCAGACGCGACATGTCGCCGAGGGGCATGTCCAGCGTGACCGTCACGAAATCGCTCGTCGCATAGCCCGCAGCGTCGCGCACGGTCATGCCCTGCAGCACGTCGACGATGTAGTCGCCGCGGTGGGCCGGTGAGTCGAGCCGCGACGCGACCTGTTCGGAATAGATCGACCATCCGCGGCTGACCAGGTAGGCCAGGGCGCAGACCCACATCGAAGGCAGCAGCAGGATGTAGCTGGAACACATCTCGCTGACCATGATCAACGTGCTGACGGGCGTGTTCGCGGCGGCGGCAAAGAAACCGGCCATCCCCAGGATGGCGAAGACGATCACTTCCTGCGATCCGACGAGGTTCGGCATCCACTGATGAAACAGCACACCCACCACGGCGCCCAGTGCCCCCCCGATCACCATGCTCGGACCGAACACGCCGCCGGAGCCGCCCGAGCCGATGGTCAGCGACGTCGTGACGATCTTGCCCAGGCCTACGGCCAGCAGAAGGGGCAGGGCGACACCGTGCCCTTCCTGGAGCACCTTCTGAAGAAAGCCGTAGCCGAACGAAAGAACGCTCAGCGAATCGTGCTGCGCCTCGCGGCCGAGACCGCGCAGCGACAACGCCAGGGCCACGGCGATGGCCCCCGACAGGCCCGCCCCGATGGCCGGTTTGATCCAGCGCGGTACCGGCATTTTATTGAACAGCCCGTGCACGCCGTAAAAACATTTCGTGTAGGCCAGGGCGGCGACGGCCATCACGATCGCCAGTGCCGTCAGGGGTAGCAGCAGGGGCAGCGGGCGGGTGAAGCTCAGGTCCGGGGTCACGTCAAACAGCGGTTTGAACGCGTCGAGTCCGAACGCCAGGCTGAAGACGCTGAACGCGACGCTGGTCGCGATGAATGACGGAATGAGATTTTCGGCCTCGAAATCGGGGTCGCGGTAGAGCACTTCGCAAGCGAAGATCGCCCCGGCCAGGGGCGCGTGAAAGATCGCTCCAATGCCCGCGCCGAGGCCCGCGGCCAGCAGGGCGCGCCGCTCGGCGTTCGACAGGCGCAGCCGTGTGGCCAGGTACGAGCCGAAGCCCGCGCCGATCTGGGCGATCGGTCCTTCGCGCCCACCGGATCCACCGGTGCCCAGCGTGATCGCCGATGCGAACATCTTGATGATCGGTACGCGTGATCGAATCACGCCGCGCCGATTGTGATAGGCATCGATCGCGGCGTCGGTGCCGTGCCCTTCGGCTTCCGGTGCCAGACCGTAGATCAGAGCGCCGCTGATCAGGCCGCCGACGGTCGGCACGATGATCAACAACCAGTAGATCGTCGTGCCGATGGAATTGACCGGCTTTGGTGTCGCCGCGAGCGAATCGATCGACGCATGCGTCTCGGCTGTGGACAGGTCATGCCATTCGGTCTCGTTCTTCGGGCCGCCCTGCTCGTAATGGGCTATGTTCTCGAGCGCATAGTGCGTCACCACCAGACACAACAGGTGAAAGACGATCGCGCCGAGCCCGGCGACCACGCCGACAAGGGCCGCAAGCAGAATGCTGCGCCCCAGACGTCGCACACCCACGTCGGTGTGAACGTTCAGACTTCTGAGCAGCTTCTTGAGGCGCATTTTTCAAGCGTAACAATTAAAATTCGGGATGTATAGAAGTGCAGTTGTGAGCCTGAGTCAACGGAGGTTCGAGCGACAAAGCGGCGCAAAGGGGAAGCGACGAAGGGGCCATCGCGACTGCCGTCGCGACGGAAGAGGGTGCGACTGCATGCCTTGGCGAAACGCGGTAGATCAACCGAGACACAAGAAAGTGACGCCGAAACGGACAGACCTGCGAACCACGACCCTTCGTCGCTTCGTCGCTTCGTCTCAAGTCTGCATCCTTTCGGCCAGGTCGCGATACCTCCGGTAGATTGCCTCGTAAGTCTTCGAATGCTGTCTGTTGGGTCGCACGATGATGGGCTCGCGCCGCGTGCCCGCTTTGGCGCGGGCCATAGCGTGCACGGCCGTCGACGCGGAGACGAAGCCGGTGACCGAGCGTCCCGCCGCGAGCACGCCGAGGATCGCGGCGCCGAGCGCCGGTCCCTGCGTGGAGGGATGGATGAGGATCCGTTCGCGCAGGACGTCGGCGCAGATCTGAACAAACAACGGGTTGTGATGCGGCAAACCTCCGGTGGCCACGAAGCGACGCACCGGCACACCGCCGTCGCGCAGCACGTCGACGATCCAGCGCAGGCCGAATGCTGAAGCCTCGAGCAAAGCGCGGTAGAGGTGGGCGGCCCCGTGGTTCAGACCAAGGCCCGTGATGGCACCGGTCAGACGGCCATCCATCAGGGGCGTGCGGCAGCCGTTGAGCCAGTCCATGCAAAGAACGCCATCGGCGCCGGCCGCCACGTCTGCGGCTGACTGGTTCAGTCGCTTGAAGTCTTTGCGGGCCATGGCCCGTCGGAACCAGTCGAACGCATCACCGACCGCGGCCTGGCCAGTCTCATATCCGAAGTAACCCGGCAGTATCCCGCCCTCAACGACGCCGGCGATTCCCGGTACAAGGTGCTCGACCCGAGAGTTGAGCATGTGGCAGGAGCTGGTTCCCATCACCATCACCAGCGTGCTGGGTTCGGCGACTCCCGCGCCGGGGACGCCTGCGTGGGCGTCGATCGTCGCGGCGCTGACGGGGATCGGATGGCCGCTGCCTTCCAAACCCATTTTTCGGGCCATGGTGGGGCACAGCTCACCGGCCGACTCGCCCGGTGACAGCAGCCGTCCGCACATCTTCGTGCGCACGACATCCTCGAGTTTCGGGTCTAGAGCACGAAAGAACGCGCGCGAGGGGTAGCCGTCGGCGCCGTTCCACATGGCCTTGTAGCCCGCCTGGCAGGTGGAGCGGGGCAGTTGCGACGCGTCGCATTCCACCAGGCGCCACACGAACCAGTCGCCGGCCTCGAGCCAGACTTCAGCGGCGTCGTAAACGTGAGGTGCCTCGTCGAGCGTCTCCAATACCTTTGGGAAGAACCATTCGAGGCCGATGATCCCGCCGTATCGGGCCAACCAGGGCTCGCGACGTCGCCGCGCTACCTGGTTGATCCGGTCGGTCTGGGCCAAAGCCCCGTGATGCTTCCACAGCTTGGGCCACGAATATTTCTCGCGTTTGAACCGATCGATCTGGCACAGGGGCGTTCCGTCTCGAAGGCAAGGCAGCATGGTGCAGCTTGTGAAATCCACACCGATGCTGATCACGTGCCGTGCCGGGGCCCCCGCCTGGCGCATCGCCGACCGTACCGCGGCGCCCGCGGAGTCGACCCAGTCCTGTGGGTGCTGCAGGGCGAATTCCGCCGGCAGCTTCTGTGAGCTGCCCGGCAGCGACTGCGTGATCTGACCGTGCCGATACCGCGCCACTGCAGAGCCGCGCTCGTGGCCGGCAAGGTCGACCAGAAGAGCTCGAACCGATTCGGTTCCAAAGTCCAGGCCGAGTGCAATTTTGGTCTTTGACGGCATGGATTAGAAGAAAGCGATGAAGGGGCTGTCGCGACTGCCGTCGCGACGGATGAGGGAGCCGCAACGCAATGCCTTGCCGAAATACAGCAGGTCTATCAACGTACAAGAACGTGAAATCGAAGCGGACAAGCCGCCGAACCACCACCCTCCGTCGCTGATCTTCATTACGCTTCAACCACCCGCATGCGTGCGGCGTTCAGACCCTGGGCCCAGCCTACACCCAGTGTGCAACCGATCAATGCGGCCGATGCGTAGTGGATCGGAAGGGCAAGCGCCGGCCCCGGCACTGCCGTCGCGGTGCGCCCCACGCCGTACCACGCGGCGAGAAACGGAGTCTTGTCGTCGAATGAGAGCAGTACCCAGGTGTATGCGACAACGGCTACCAGTCCTGGACTCAACAGAATCGCCCAGCAGTCGCCCTCGGGCACGATCAGATGTGCTGCAAGGCCGCCGATGAGGAACGCCAGGATCAGAGCCCAGATCACCTGGCCTGATTCGGTGCTTCGCAGGAGGAATATGCTCAAGACGGTGCCGATCGAGGCGCAAATCGCGGCTGCGGCCGCGGATTTGACAGTGATTCTGCGCGGCGCGACGTCGGCGTTCAGGTGATCGTCCGAGATCAATGCCGTCAACGGTCGGCGCAAATGTTCGGGCACGGTCTTCATCAGGATGAGCACGACCACGAGTGCGGCTTCCCATACGCCAACTTCAACGATGAGCCAGCCGTATATCCCAGGTGCAGAGGCGCCGTCCCGAATGATCCATTCGTCGATGCTGCCACCCCAGATGGCCACGACGCACAGGGCCGCGGCGACCGCGAAGACGCCCGAGAGCGGGTTGCCCGTACCGGCGACGATCAGACCGCCAATCACGGCGGGTACGGCCGCCACAAGCATGATCAGTGCGGCGGCGGCTGGACCGACGCTGGCCGTGGCGATGCTGAGGCCCGTCGAGCCGTCGGCGGCGCGCAGAGCCGCAGCCACCAAGAGCCAGGACGCGGCACCGATTGCAACGGCCAACCCGATGATCAAACGTTGGCGAAGTGAAGGAAGCATGGGGAGGGTTCAACGAAGGTGACAGTATAGCGGTTCACTCTCTTGCGACCGCCGCAGGGCACTTCGAACGCGCGAGCGTCCTGGATCCAGGTTGGGAAACGCGTGCCCGATAGACACGCGCTGGTCGCACAAAGGTCGATGTGGCCGCCCGCCATTCTGCCGGATGACCGCCGCGGATCCGATCGGGCGCGATACAAACCGTCTGCGGCGGGGGAATGCCCTTTCGCGGCCTCTCAGGGCGGATTCGCGAGCCTTGACTGCCCCGAAACACGGAGATAGACTTTAGTGGCGACAATCCTAGGCTACGTCGCTCGGTGTTATCAAGTTTGAGGCGGTGTGTCGTTCGTCACCGCGTGCCAAGGTGGCGTCAGGCGTGCAATTATACCTGCCGTTTTATCCCATTCGCCCCTCAAACTCGGCACTACGTTGGTTCGATGTTGGTTCGATGTTAGTTGCTTGGTTGTTGCGACCCAGTAACGTAGTGGACCAGTGAGCCGTGAACCGGATCGGTGCCCGCGCTTCTCTGATTGATGTGCGGTCCGAAGCGATGGCTCACAGCCCGAGACAGGCGGCGAGCATGCCCGAATGAAAGTGCCTGAATCCGTTGGCTCGAGGCAGCTGGCTTAGATCAGTTGGCTTGATTCAGGTCGTGCGCGGGCAATGGGATATGCCGTGTAATCGAGTCGAAGCAAGGGACGCGTCACCGTCCCGCGTGTCGTGGTTGATGTGCGTGTGCTTGCACGTTTTCGCGGTTTCGGATCGGGATCGGAAATTGATTCATCGTGTCCGTCCATCCAGTTGCGCGTCCGTCGCGCGTCGTAAGCGCCTTGTAGGCGATCGTAAGCGCGTAGTGGCGGGTCAAGCGCCGACCGGACCCGGTTCCGTGGAGATGACCCCGACGCACGCAGGATTCATGCCCATACCTATTTATCCAACAGGAGCACCTTACAATGCGACCTAAGAAGGCGTTCACACTTATCGAGTTGCTCGTGGTGATCTCGATCATCGCGCTGTTGATCGGCATCCTCCTGCCCGCACTCGGTGCGGCCCGGAAAAACGCCAACAAGATGAAGAACAGCACCCAGACGCGCAGCATCGTCCAGGCGATGATGACGCACGCATCGAGCAATAAGGACTTCCTGCCCGGTCGAAACAGAAACGGCGAGATCCCGCATGGGGATATCTCATTCACCACCAATTTGGACGGCCACAACGTCCAGTCTCGCTACGCCATCATGCTTGAGAGCCAGTTACTCGACGCTCCGGTCCTGCTCAGTCCCGCCGACGCCAACAATGTCTCCTGGAATTCAGTAATTGGTGATGTTGATCCCAAGCATTACTCATACTCCCTGCTCGACATCGAAGTCACAGGGGTCGTCGGAGCGCCGAGGCAGAAGAAATGGGGCGGTGGCATCGTCGGCTCGTCGACCCCCCTGGTGTGCGACCGCCTGGACGTTAAGGGATTCACAGCGGGCACGCCGACAACGTACAAGAGTGTCTGGTCCGCCACGAACCAGAATTGGGTGGGAAGCGTGGCGTACGGCGATGCCCATACCGATTTCGAGGACGATCCGTTGCTCGACTCGACACGTTTCTCGGCGAGTTCCTGTAGCGGTATCAACGGCGCCGGTGACGATCTGTTTCACGAGGAAACGTCCCCCACATCGTGCGCTGACGGGGCTAATGCAAGAATGGTGTACAGATTCAAAACCGATATGGGGACGTGATCGGCCGCACGTTTCGGCCGCGCGTTGCGGCCGACGCCGACGCCGATGGCGGTTGATGCCGGCAAGAACCCATGAAAAGGAGTCCTGGCATGCGCAAGACACGGGCCTTCACTCTGATCGAACTGTTGGTGGTCATTTCCATCATTGCTCTGCTCATAGGCATATTGTTGCCTGCCTTGGGCGCCGCGCGCACGGCTGCCAAGAGAATGGCCAACAGCGCCAACCTTCGCGGCCTTAGCCAGGCGATGATGGCGCATTCATCCCAAAGTGGGATCATGCCGGGCCGCGACAAAAAAGGCAAGGCCGTCCCGAGTGCGACCATTGGACCCATGGCGTCTACCGCCCAGTGCACAACGGATAACCATGGCCACACGGTCGAAGGGCGCATGGCGCTTTTGTACGAGACTGAGCTGGTCGACGACTCGGCGATTTATCTCTCGCCCGAGGACGAGGCCCCGCATGCCCAAAATTGGCGACCCATCGTTTCCGGTGCGACAAACAACCAGTCACACAACGGTTGTTTAACACACGAATATTTCTCCTATGGCATGCTGGAGATCCATTCTGCCAACAACGCCAGGAAGACCGCATGGGATGGCGGTTCAATGACGGCGGAAACGGGGATCATGAGTGATCGTCTCTTCGGAGGGTTCACGTCAGGTTTTGCCTCCCACGAGAGCTACTGGAGTAAGGGGAGTATAATCCCCAAATGGATTGGTCATGTCGCGTTTGGCGACACCCATGTGGACTTCATTGACGACATTTATACCGGCGGTGGATCAATCAACCGCGCGGCGGTCGTTCGGAACAGTAAGTACACCTCGGACCCATTCAGGTCGTGTAAGATAGACGCCATTTTTTTGGCCACCGATGGGGGCAAATGCAATAAGGGCAACAATTTCTTTTCCCCCCATACGGGGAACAATGGCCTCGGTCCGTGATGGATGGTCGCTCAACGGTGCCGAATGGACAAATGAATCGGTTATAACCGGTCGCCCCCAGGGCGTCCGGTTTTTTCATTTGACACGGTGGTTGCGATCGGCTAACAGTGCGACATGGAAGTCACCATCAGCACGCAGACGGCCAAGATCGCTCGCGAGGGAATCACCTTTGATGACGTGTCGCTGGTGCCCGCCTCAAGCGCGGTGATCCCGGCGGAGGTGGACGTCTCCACACGCCTCACGCGCTCGATCCAACTCAAAATCCCCCTCCTTTCCGCTCCCATGGACACCGTGACTCAGGCGTCCCTGGCGATCGCCCTGGCTCAGGAGGGCGGTCTCGGGGTGATTCACAAGAATATGTCGATCGATGCCCAAGTCCGCGAGGTCGTGATGGTCAAGCGGTCCGCGAACGGCGTGATCACCGATCCCGTGGTCCTGTCGCCGCAGGCCCCTGTGGCCGACGTCCGCCACGTCATGCAGCAGCAGAACATCTCCGGCGTGCCCATCACCGAAGATGGCAGCACCAATGGAACAGTCGTCGGCATCATCACGCGTCGAGACATGATGTTCCTGCCCGAAGACGAGAAGAAGAACATCGCAGACGTGATGACCAGTGGTCGGTTGGTGACCGCCCCGCCCGATACGACGCTCCAGCAGGCCGAACGCATCCTGAACCAGAACAAGATCGAGAAGCTGCTGCTGGTTGAGAATGGCATGCACCTGACCGGCCTGATTACGATGCGCGACATCGATAAGATGCGGCAGTTTCCCATCGCATGCCGCGACAAGAGGGGGCGTCTGCGCGTCGGTGCCGCGGTCGGCGTCCGCCAGGTCGACCGCGTCGAGGCACTGATCAAGGCGGAGGTGGACGTCATCGTGGTCGATTCGGCCCACGGCCACAGCCGCAACGTCATCGAAGCGGTTCTCGCGATCAAATCGCGTAGCGATATCGATCTGATCGCCGGAAACGTAGCCACCGAAGAGGGGGCTCGAGATCTGATCGAAGCCGGCGCCGACGCGGTCAAGGTGGGCATCGGGCCGGGATCGATCTGCACCACGCGCGTGGTCAGCGGCGTCGGCGTACCACAGGTCACCGCGGTGATCGATGCGTGTCGGGCCGCGAATCCCGCGGGTGTTCCCGTGATCGCCGACGGAGGCATTCGCCATAGCGGCGACATCACCAAGGCCATCGCCGCGGGTGCCTCGGTCGTCATGCTCGGTTCGCTATTTGCGGGGCTCGACGAATCACCGGGCGAAATGGTGATCCACATGGGTCGCCGTTACAAGGCCTATCGCGGGATGGGCAGCGAAGGCGCCATGATGGCCGGATCGGCCGACCGGTACGGGCAGGGCGGCGCCCATCAGGACAAGTACGTTCCCGAAGGGGTCGAGGGGCGAGTCCCTTATCGCGGCCCGCTGAGCGACTTCGTCTATCAACTGGTCGGCGGTCTTCGGGCGGGGATGGGCTATTGCGGCTCCGCGGACATCGATATGTTGAGACGCGACGGCCGCTTCA